>NZ_JAFMKL010000028.1:0-17731 GCF_017852955.1 Vulcanococcus sp. DEBay_Sum22DG08_74 | reverse complement strand
GACGTTAGCGTGATGAAAACTCCAGCAGTTCTGGATCAACAAGCCCTGGTTTGATTCAGTTGGTCAATACCGGGTTAGTGACCTTTGAGAAGATCTGAGCATCAAACTGGAGCCTGATGTTTCACGAGCCATTGCGACAACGCTGAGCGATCCACAGCTCCCTCCGCAACAGACAAAACCAGCCTCTCCGCCTTGTCCACATCGACAACGAGTTGGAACCCATTGAGAACCATCACGACCTCCATTGCTGCGTGGCCAATGCGTTTATTGCCATCAACGAAAGGATGGTTCTGAATCAAAGAGAAGCCCAGACAGGCAACCTTGTCCCAAAAACCTGGGTATAAATCCTCGCCGGCGAAGCTCTGCCACGGCTGAGCCAGAGCGGATTCGAGAAGGCCCAGATCCCGGAGACCCTCCGAACCACCACTCTGCTCAATCAATTGGCGGTGAAGAGCCAGGACCTCAGCCAAGGTCAACCAACGCATCAAGCCAAACGGCGATACAGCTCTTTGTTTTTGGCAAGCACAAGCTGAGAGGCAGCCGCAAAGTCAGAAGCTGGCTCAGAGACGAAATCGCGCACCACAGCAGCAGCCAGCTCTGCTTCGCTGACGTGCAACTGTTCAGCGGCAGCGGCCAGCGCCTTGGCCTGCTGATCAGACAGTTCAATAGCCAACGTCATCCCTTGGCTCTCGCTGTACTACTACGGTTGATCTTGGCACCACCTAGTCAGTTTTAGGTTGCGGCCATAGCTCTACCGCTCTTTGCCCGCCTTCAACCCCACCCCCTTGATGGTGCTGGGCACCAGTAGCGGTGCCGGCAAGTCCCTGATGACGGCCGCCCTCTGCCGGGTGCTGCGGCGCCGGGGGGAGACGCCCCTGCCCTTCAAGGGGCAGAACATGAGCAACAACGCCTGGGTGGATCAGGCCGGCGGCGAGATGGCCTACTCCCAGGCCCTGCAGTCCTGGGCGGCGGGACTGGAGCCCGCCTGTGCCATGAACCCCGTGCTGCTCAAGCCCCAGGGGGACAGCACCAGCGAGGTCATCCACCTGGGGCAGTCGGTCGGCAGCTGCCGCGCCGAGCACTACTACCGCGATTGGTTCCGCCCCGGCTGGGCCGCCATTCGCCAGGGGCTCAGCGACCTCAAGGCGAGCCACCCCGGCGGGCGACTGGTGCTGGAGGGGGCCGGTAGTCCGGTCGAGGTCAACCTGCAACCACGGGACCTGACCAACCTGCGCCTGGCCCAGTACCTGCGGGCCAACTGCCTGCTGGTGGCCGACATCGAGCGGGGCGGCGTCTTTGCCCAGTTGGTCGGAACCCTGGCGCTACTGCGGCCGGTCGAGCGTCCGCTGATTCGAGGTCTACTGATCAACCGCTTCCGCGGGCGCCGCGAACTCTTTGATGAGGGCCGCCGCTGGCTCGAGGCCAACACCGGCATCCCCGTACTCGGCGTCATGCCCTGGCTGGATGAACTCTTCCCGCCGGAGGACTCCCTCGATCTGCTGGAGCGCCGCGGCCGCAAACGCGGGGCCGAGCTGGAGATCGCTGTGCTCAAGCTGCCCTCCCTGAGCAACTTCTCCGACCTCGATCCCCTCGAGGCCGAACCCACCGTGCAGCTCAACTGGATTGCTCCGGGCCAGGAGCTCGGGCGCCCTGATGCCGTGGTGGTGCCCGGCAGCAAACAAACCCTGCGGGATCTGGCGGCACTACGGGTCAGTGGCCTGGGGGAGCAACTCTCGACCTATGCCTCCCAGGGGGGAGCCGTGCTGGGCATCTGCGGCGGCATGCAACTGCTGGGGCGTGAACTCCTCGATCCCCAAGGCCTGGAAGGGGGTGCCGGCTCGAGCCACGGCGGCCTAGGGCTCCTGCCGCTACGCACGGTCTTTGGAGAGGTCAAGGCGCTGAGGCAATGCAGCAGTCCGGCGAGATGGCCCCAAGGATCAGAGCCTGCGCTACTGGAGGGCTTTGAACTGCACCGGGGAGCCACCAAGGCGACCGAAGCGTGCGAGACCCTGGCGGAGAATGAGGGTCTGGGCTGGGTCTCAGGCCGTATCGCCGGCACCTATCTCCATGGTGTCTTTGAGAGTGGCCCCTGGCGCCGGCGCTGGCTCAACCAGCTCAGGGCGCGTAAGGGGTTGCCATTGCTTAGCGAACGCCAACCTCACCACAGCCGTCAGCGGGAGGCACTGCTCGATCGCCTCGCCGATGCCTTCGAGCAACACGTCAACCTGGAGCCCCTGCTCAAGCCATGAAGGACGTCCTGATCCAGTGGCCCAATGGACAGCAGACCCGCTGCAAGGCGGGGAAGGATTGGCTGCAGGCTGCGCGCGAGGCCGGTTTCTCAATCCCCACGGGCTGCCTCGGCGGCAGTTGCGGCGCCTGCGAAATCGATGTCAACGGCAAGACCATCCGGGCCTGCATCGCCACCGTTCCCGCCAGTAAAAGCGGTGAGCTGAGCGTGGAGCTGGCGAGTGATCCCTACTGGTGATCGCGCTGAATTAAGCCACCCCCCAGCACCATCTCGCCGGCGTAGAACACCGCCGCCTGGCCCGGGGTGATCGAGAACTGCTCCTCGGCGAACTCCAGGCGGCAGCGGTGCGGTCGGTCGGCCGCGCGGTCGGAATCGGTCTCCGGCAGGGGAATCAGTCGGGCCTGCTGGGGTCCACTGCGGTAACGCACCTGCACCTCCACATCGAGCGGCTCGGTGGGTGGCGCGATGGAGACCCAGTTGACCGCGCCCACCACGGCCTCGCCGCGGGCCGCATCCCGGCGGGGAGCCACCACCACCTGGTTCATCGCGCCATCCAGGCGGACCACATGCAGCGGCTCACTCCAGGCCACCCCCAGGCCCTTGCGCTGGCCAATCGTGAAGTGCTCGATGCCGTCGTGCTCGCCCACCACCTGGCCATCGGCCAGCACGATCTGCCCCGGGCGTGGCGGCAGGTAGGCATCCAAGAAGGCCTTCATCGAACCGTGGTGGTCCGCCAGACAGAGGTCCTGGCTCTCGGGCTTCTGGGCCGTGCGCAGCCCATGACGATCCGCCTCCAGGCGGGTGTCGGGCTTGGTCAGCTCGCCCAGGGGAAACACCAACCGACCCAGGGCCTCCTGGGGCAGGTCATAGAGGAAATAACTCTGGTCCTTGCGCTCGTCCAAGCCGCGCAGCAGCTGATGGCGACCGTTCTCGCTCTGATCGCCGTGGCGCACCCGGGCGTAGTGCCCCGTGGCGATCCGATCGATGTTCCGCTCCTCCTTGGCCCAGCGCAACATCGGCCCGAACTTCACCTCCCGGTTACAGCGCGAGCAGGGCAGCGGGGTTACACCCGCCTCGTAGCCCTGCACCAGGAAATCAACGATCTGCTCCTTGAAGTGCTCGCGGAAATCCACCACGTGGTGGGGCACCTCCAGCTGCTCGCAGACCCCAGCGGCATCCACGAGACCCTCGGCGCAGCAGGCGCCCTTCCCGCTCATCAGCCAGAGGGTCAGCCCCTCCACCTCCCAGCCGGCCTCCACCAGCAGGGCCGCCGTTAGGGAGCTGTCCACTCCGCCGGACAGCCCCACGGCCACCCGGTGTTCCCCCGGCCACTGGCGCAGCCGCTCAATCGCCAGTGCCCCCGCCTCCGTTGCCGCCACGGAGGCCTCAGATGCAACGGGAACAGCGGAGAAGCGCGCCAATGCCAACGGTGGCTGTTCTCTCCATCATGGAACTGACGCCGTCAGTGCTGTTTTGGCCTCGTCCTGTTGGCCCCCACGCGACGCCGAGCACCTGCTGGTCAGCGGCCAGCAGATGGCCGGACTCGAGCAGGTGCTCTTCGAGAACGGCCTGCCGGTGGAGGCGCTGATGGAGAAGGCCGCCCTGGCCATCAGCCGGCGGCTGCAGGAACCCGATCTCTGGCCAGAGCTTCAAGCGCGGGGGGCGCTGGTGCTGGTCGGCCCCGGCCACAACGGCGGCGATGGCCTGGTCATCGCCCGGGAGCTGCAGCTCGCCGGCATCCCCGTACGGCTCTGGTCTCCCTTTGAACGGCGCAAGCCCCTCACCGAGAACCACCTGCGCCAGGCCCTCTGGCTGGGGATTCCCCAGCTGGGCAGCCCGCCCGACCCCAGTGATCCGGCCCTCTGGATCGATGCGCTCTTTGGCATCGGCCAAAGCCGGCCCCCCGGAGATGCCCTGGAGTCCCTGCTGGCGCAGCGCCAACGGCACCAACCCCAGCGGCTAATCGCCATCGACGGCCCCACAGGCCTCTGCGCCGATCGCGGCCTGCCCCTGGGTCAGACCGCCGCCACCGCCGGGCTGACCCTGAGCATCGGCCTGATCAAACAGGGGCTCATCCAAGACAGCGCCCTGGCCTGGACCGGAGCACTCGAGCGCATCGACCTGGGGCTTCCCGCGGCCCTGCTGGAGCAACTGCCCGCGCAGCAACCTCTTGGCCTGAGCCCCAGCGACCTCGATGGCGCCCCCTGGCCCACACCCGCTGCCGCGGCCTCGAAATACCAACGGGGTCGCCTGCTGGTCGTCGCCGGCAGCGACGCCTACCGCGGTGCCGCCCTGCTCGCTCTGCTGGGGGCCAGCGCCAGTGGCCTCGGCAGCCTGCGGGCCGCCGTCCCCGAGGCCGTCGCCGATCAGCTCTGGAGCCAGCTGCCCCATGCGGTGCTCTCAGCCCGGCTGCCCAGCCGCGGCGATGGGTCCCTGGATCTCAGCGCGCTCGCCCCCTCAGCCCTGGAGCGGCTCGATGCCCTGGTCCTCGGCCCGGGCATCGGCAACACGGCAGACGATGCAGCGATCTGGGAGACGCTGCAGGCCTTTCCTGGCCTACTGGTCCTCGATGCCGATGGCCTCAACCGCCTCGCCCAGCGCGCCGCCCTTCCCTGGCTGCGGGGCCGCTCGGGCCCCAGCTGGCTCACCCCCCATCCCGGCGAATTTCAGCGCCTCTTCCCCGATCTCACCGGACTGCCGCCGCTGGAGGCCTGCGCGGCGGCGGCCCAGCAGAGCAGCTGCTCCGTGCTGCTCAAGGGGGCCCGCAGCGTCATTGCGGATCCCAGCGGAGAGCGCTGGCAGCTCAGGAGCGCCAGCAGCCATGCCGCCCGCGCAGGCCTGGGCGATGTCCTGGCGGGCTACGCCGGAGGACTGGGTGCCCTCGCGCAGGCCAGCGGCGCCGGCTGCAGTGGTTCCTTGCTCGCCCTGGCAGCCCTGGCCCACGCCAGCGCCGGGCTGCAAGTCAGCACGCTGCACGGCATCGGCGCTGCTACACCGCATCAGATTGCCGAAATGTTGGCCGCGATGGAGAGAAAAACGAAGCCAGGGATTGTCAACAGAATCTGCAGCGGCCAGTTGTGCACCTGAGTCTCAAAAGTGTTGTGATCTTTCGTATCTCAAAGCTGAAGCGTTACTGAAATCCCAGCACTTTTTAAAAAAGCCATAGGAGATTCTTCCAACCTTTCAACAGGAGCCTCCATGGCAGCCGCCACCAGCTCCAACACCAGCAGCAGTCGGCGCCGCAGCAGCGATCCGATTAGTTGGTACCTCTCAACCATTGGTCGGGTGCCCCTGCTGACGCCCGCGGAAGAAATCGAACTCGGCAATCAAGTGCAAGCGATGATGCGGCTTGCCGAAGAAGACAAAGGCGAGGCCTATACAACGCATGAAAAGAAGATCATGCGCGTGGGCAAGCGCTCCAAAGAGCGCATGATGAAAGCCAACCTGCGCCTGGTGGTCAGCGTCGCCAAGAAATACCAAGGCAAGGGCCTGGAACTGCTCGATCTGATCCAGGAGGGCTCCCTGGGCCTCGAGCGCGCCGTGGAGAAATTCGACCCCACCCGCGGCTACAAGTTCTCGACCTACGCCTTCTGGTGGATTCGCCAGAGCATGACCCGGGCGATCGCCTGTCAGTCGCGCACCATCCGCCTGCCGGTGCACCTCTCCGAGCGCCTCACCGCCATCCGCAAGGTCAGCCTTGAGCTGGCCCACAAGCTCGGCGCCATGCCCAGCCGCAAGGAAATTGCGGAAGAGATGGACATGCCCCTCGATGAGCTGGATTCCCTGCTGCGCCAGGCCCTCACCACCTCCAGCCTGGATGCCCCAGTGAACGGAGAAGAAGGGCGCAGCTTCCTCGGCGATCTCATTGCCGATCAGAGCAACAGCGAGCCCCTCGACCAGGTCGAGCGCGGCATCCATCAAGAGCAGCTGGGACGCTGGCTCAGCCACCTCACCGACCAGGAGCGTCAGGTGCTCGAGCTGCGCTTTGGCCTGGAAGGGGAGGAGCGCCACACCCTCGCTGAAATCGGCCGCATGCTCGAGGTCTCCCGCGAGCGGGTGCGCCAGGTCGAGCTCAAGGCCCTACGCAAGCTGCGTCACCTCACCCGCCGCCTGCCCACCGCCATCTAGGACTCCGTTGCTGCCGGGGCTGGCGCTGCCGGCAGCTCCGAGCCGGAAATACAGAAGCTATTGAGGGCCTTGCTCTTGCTCACGGGGCTGGTCTTGAGCTGGGCCATCAGCATGTCGCGGGACTTCTGACAATCCGCGAAGGTCTTCATCGGCAGGGACTGCATCGCCGTACCGCCGTGGACGGATCCGGACCAAAACAAGATCACCAGCCAAACCGGAGCCATCGAGATCCCTTGATTGCACTCCTTTGTAGCCCGGTTTCCGCCAGACTTCGCGCACCAACGCTTACCCGCAATGCTCGGCGGAGAGGACAGCCTTCCGATCACCCTGCGGCTCTCGGAGCCGGTGATCAAGGAGCTCGAGCTCTTGATGCAGCAACTGCAGCTCGATGACATGGGGCTGCTGGTGGATCGCCTGCTGCGGGAGTCCCTCTTCGACGAAGAGTTCGACGGCGACGAGGACTGATCACCCCCGGTGCGCCTGCCGCTCGTCTACCACCCGGCCTACTCGGCCCCCCTGCCCAGTAGCCATCGCTTCCCGATGGCGAAGTTCAAGCTCCTGCGTGCCCTGCTCGAGGAGCAGGGCCTGGCGAGGGAGGAGCAGATCCATACCCCCCTTCCGGTGCCGCGGCGCTCACTGGAGCTGATCCACAGCCGCCGCTACCACCAGGCCTTCGCCCGCGGGGAACTGCTGCCCGCGGAGCAGCGCCGGATCGGCCTGCCAGCCACAACCCCCTTGGTGCAGCGCACCTGGCTGGCGGTGGGAGGGTCGCTCCTGACCGCCCGCCTGGCCCTCCAACACGGCGTCGCCTGCCACCTCGCCGGGGGAACCCACCACGCCTACCCCGACCACGGCAGCGGCTTTTGCATCTTTAACGACTTCGCCGTCGCCGCCCAGGTCCTGCTGGCAGAAGGCCAGGTCCAGCGCCTGATGATCATCGATCTGGATGTGCATCAAGGGGATGCCACCGCGTCGATCTTCCGCGATGAACCGCGGGTCTTCACCCTCTCGGTCCACTGCGGCAGCAACTTCCCCCTGCGCAAACAACAGAGCGACGTCGACCTCGCCCTAGGCGATGGTCTGGGGGATGACGCCTATCTGGAGTCAATCGGCGATCTCATCCCAACCCTCCTGGATCAAGAGCAACCGGATCTGGTGCTCTACAACGCCGGCGTCGATCCCCACCGGGAGGACCGACTCGGTCGGCTGAACCTCACGGATCAGGGCCTACTCAACCGCGACCGGCTGGTGCTGGACAGCTGCCTGCGCCGCAACATCCCAGTCGCGACGGTGATCGGCGGCGGCTACGACGCGCTCACACCGCTGGTGCTGCGCCACGGCCTGGTCTTTCGCGCCGCCAGCGAGCAAGCCCGCTTGCACGGGCTCTAGGGCTGCCGCTCAGTCTTCCGCCCAGATGTAGCGGGTCAGTTCCTCGGGCTTGGGTTCTGGGGCCGACAGGGCGAACTCCACGCAATCGGCCACCTCGGCGTCGATCTCCTTCTCGATCCCCTTGAGCTCCTCGGCGGTCGCCAGGTTGTGCTCGATCAGGTGCGCCGCCAAGCGCTTGATCGGGTCGCGCTGGGCCCAGAACTCCTTCTCGGCCTCAGCCCGCAGCTCGTCGGGGTCCGCCAGGGAGTGGCCGCGGAAGCGGTAGGTCAGGCACTCCAGCACCGTGGGGCCCTCGCCTGCCCGGGCCCGTTCGATCGCACGCTGGGCAGCACCGCGAACGGCCAGGACATCCATGCCGTCCACCTCTTCACCGGCCATGCCGAAGGCTGCGGCCTTGCGCCAGATCTCTGGATCACTGGTGGCGCGGTTGTGGTCCATACCAATGGCCCACTTGTTGTTCTCGACCACAAACAGGATCGGCAGCTTCCAGAGCGCCGCCATGTTCAAGCACTCGTAGAACTGGCCGATGTTGCAGGTGCCATCGCCAAAGAAGGCCGCGGTCACCGCATCGCTGCTGGAATCGCCCAGGGCATCGCGCTTGTAGCGGCTGGTGAAGGCGGCACCTAGGGCCACGGGAATGCCCTCACCAATGAAGGCATAGCCACCCAGCAGGTGGTGCTCCTTGGAGAACAGGTGCATCGAGCCGCCGCGGCCCTTGCTGCAGCCGGTCTCCTTGCCGAACAACTCGCTCATCACCTCGCGGGCCGGCACGCCGCAGCTCAGGGCATGCACGTGATCGCGGTAGGTGCTGCAGAACCAGTCGTGCTGCATCTTCATCGCCTTGATCACCCCCGTGCTCACGGCCTCCTGGCCGTTGTAGAGGTGAACGAAGCCAAACATCTTGCCGCGGTAGTACATCTCGGCGCACTTGTCTTCGAAGCGCCGACCGAGAGTCATGTCGCGGTAGAGCATCAACCCCTCATCCCGGGTCACCGTCGCCGGCGTCGAGGGATAGAGATTCATCAGCCGCTCGGCATGCAGGCCGACCTGATTGACATCGGCGGAGCAGGAGGGAGCACCACTGGTGGCGACGCCCTGTCCAAGATCGGCCTGTGTCATGGCTGAGGTCCTGCTCTCCGGGGACTCTGATGCTGGCCTGACTGTACGGGGTCCATCTCCAAAAGGTGCACGAAGGACGGCCAAAACCGAAGACTCTGCCTACAGTCACGTCCGATTAGCGCCCGCCAATCCGAGCTCAATTTGGAACTGCCGATCGACCACTTCCGCCTACTCGGCGTGAATGCCAGCTCCGACCGGCAGAGCGTGCTGCGAACCCTGCAGCAGCGTCTTGATCGCGCGCCAGACCAAGGCTTCACCCAAGACACTCTCCAGGCCCGGGCCGAGCTGCTGGAAGCCAGCGCCGACCTGCTGAGTGACGAAACCCGCCGCCAGGCCTATGAGCGGGAACTGACGGCCATTGCGGACAACGCCAACGGTTCCATCGCCGCCCTGGAGATTCCGCCCTCCCGTGAGGTCGGCGGTCTTCTCCTCTTAATGGAGGCCGGCCAAGCCCAGGAGGCCTTCGACAGCGCCGCCCGCGGGCTTCAGCCACCCCAAGCACCCGCCCTGGGCAGCAGCCGCGAAGCCGACCTGACCCTGTTGGCTGGCTTGGCCTGCCAGGGCACTGCCCGGGATTACCGCGACCAACGCCGCTATGAGGCGGCCGCCCTGACCCTGCAGCAGGGTCTGCAGCTGCTGCAACGCATGGGCCAACAGGCCGAACAGCGCCGCAAGCTCGAGCAGGACCTCAAGGAACTCCTCCCCTACCGGGTGCTGGATCTGATCAGCCGCGATCTCTCCGCCAGCGGCTCGCGCCAACAGGGGATTGCCCTGCTGGAGCAGCTGGTGCAGCAACGGGGCGGGCTCGAGGGCCACGCCGATCTGACCTTCCCCCAAAGCGAGTTCCAGCCGTTCTTCAAGCAGATCCGTCAGTTCCTGACGGCCCAGGAGCAGGTGGAACTGTTCAGCCGCTGGGGCGATGCCGGCTCAGCCACCGCTGACTTCCTCGCCAGTTTTGCCCTCACGGCCTCGGGCTTCTCCCAGCGCAAGCCCGAGCGGATTCTCGAGGCCTACGAACGCCTGAAGAACAGCGGCCAGCCGGGCATTGAGGTCTTCCTCTCCTGCCAGCAACTGCTGCTCGGTCAGGTAGACGAAGCGGAGCGCCTCTTTGATCTAGGGGCGGATGCCGCCCTGAAGCAGTGGGCCCTGGAACAGGGGGACGACCCCCTGGCCCGCCTCTGCGCCTACTGCCGTGACTGGCTCACCCGCGAGGTGCTCGAGGGATTCCGGGACATCGACGTCGACGCCAACCTCGATGCCTGGTTCGCTGACCGGGATGTCCAGGCCTACATCGATCAACAGGACCGCATCCGCGGCCGCCAGTTCAGTGCCAAGACCAGCCTCGAGGCACCAGCGGCCGCCGAGACCAGCAGCCCCTTTGGCGATTGGCCGAGCTTCGACCTTTCAGGCAGCTCCGATAGCCCCAGCAGCTTTGAGTCGCTGGAGCAGGAGAGCGAGGACGACGATGACGAGCTCTGGGATGGCCCCCGCTGGAGGTTCCCCGATCTCCAATGGCCCCAACTCGGCGGCCTGAACGAACGGCTGCAGGCGCTCCCCAGCTGGGGGTTGCCCGTTGGTGCGGCCGTCGCTGCCCTCGTCCTTGGCTTCGGCGGCTGGATGGCCCTGAAACCACGGGTCAGTGAGGTGGAAACGGCCACCAGCAGCGCCCTGGTTCAACCCGAAACCCCAGCACCAGCGCCGCTCGAAGCCCCCTTCCCGCTCAAGGCGCCCGACCCCAGTGCCGGTCAACTGCAGGGCCTATTGGAGGCCTGGTTGACGGAAAAAGCCGCGGTGCTCGCCGGTGGAGCCCCCAGCGAATCCCTGGCTGATCTGGCCAGCAGCGATCAAATCCAGCGTCTGCAGCGCCAAAGCCAGGCCAACCGCCAGCGCGGGGCCACTGAAACCGTCAAGACCACCATCACCGGCTTCAAGGTCAGCGACCGCTCCCCCGTGCGCATCGCTGCCCAGGTGGTACTGACCTACAGCGATGAACGCAAGAGCAGCACCGGTCAGGTCCTCAGCAGGACTCCTGAGATGACCCTGCGCAACACCTACATCTTTGGCCGCAGGAACGGCAGCTGGCAGCTCGTGGCCTACAAGCCCACCGCCAAGAACTGACGCGCCCGACCCGCTGCCGAGACGGTCGCTTTTTACGATCACTCGATCACAGGCGCCCCCATGTTCGACGAGCTCTCCCAACGGTTTGAAGATGCCGTCAAGAACCTGCGCGGTCAGGGGGCCATCAACGAGGGCAACATCGACGGTGCTCTCAAGGACGTGCGCCGGGCCCTGCTGGAGGCCGACGTCAGCCTTCCGGTGGTCAAGGACTTCGTCGAAGAGGTCCGCAAGAAGGCCCTAGGGGAAGAGGTGGTGCGGGGCATTAGCCCCGACCAGAAATTCATTCAGGTCGTTCACGAGCAACTCGTGGAGACCATGGGAGGCGAGAACGCACCCCTGGCCCCTGCCGGCAAAGAGGGCGCCCCGGCGGTGGTGCTGATGGCGGGCCTGCAGGGCGCCGGTAAAACCACCGCCACCGCCAAGCTCGGCCTTCACCTCAAAGAAAAAGGACGCAGGGCGCTGCTGGTGGGGGCCGACGTCTACCGGCCCGCGGCCATCGAGCAGCTCAAAACCCTGGGCGGCCAGATCGGCGTTGAGGTCTTCAGCCTCGGCACCGACGCCAAACCGGAAGCCATCGCCGCCGCCGGCATCGAGAAGGCCAAGGCCGAAGGCTTCGACACCGTCCTGGTGGACACCGCCGGCCGCCTCCAGATCGACACCTCGATGATGGAGGAGATGGTGCGGATCCGCGAAGCCGTCCAGCCCGATGAGGTGCTGCTGGTGGTGGATTCGATGATCGGCCAGGAGGCCGCCGAACTCACCCGGGCCTTCCACGATCAGGTGGGCATCACCGGTGCGGTGCTGACCAAGCTCGACGGCGATTCCCGCGGCGGGGCGGCCCTCTCGATCCGCAAGGTCAGCGGCGCACCGATCAAATTCATCGGCACCGGCGAAAAGGTGGAGGCGCTCCAGCCCTTCCACCCCGAGCGGATGGCCAGCCGCATCCTCGGCATGGGCGATGTCCTCACCCTGGTGGAGAAGGCCCAGAAGGAGGTCGAGCTGGCCGACGTGGCCAAGATGCAGCAGAAGCTCCAGGAAGCCACCTTCGACTTCTCGGACTTCATCAAGCAGATGCGCCTGATCAAGCGCATGGGCTCCCTGGGCGGCCTCATGAAAATGATCCCGGGGATGAACAAGATCGACGACGGGATGCTCAAGCAGGGCGAAGAGCAGCTCAAGAAGATCGAAGCGATGGTTGGCTCCATGACCGAGGCCGAGCGCTGCGACCCCGACCTGCTGGCCGCCAATCCCTCCCGCCGGCGCCGGATCGCCAGCGGCAGTGGCCACACCCCCGCGGATGTGGACAAGGTGCTGCAGAACTTCCAGCAGATGCGGGGCTTCATGCAGCAGATGACCCGCGGCGGCGGCATGCCCGGCATGCCGGGGATGCCTGGAATGCCCGGTATGGGCGGAATGCCTGGGATGCCTGGAATGGGCGGAATGCCCGGCATGGGTGGAATGGGTGGCCGCGGTGGCGGCGGGATGCCCAAGGCCCCCAAACCCGCCAAGAAGCGCAAAGGCTTCGGCGAGCTCTAGGGGGTCACCCCAGAGAGTATTGTTGTCGTTTGCGCCCGATTCCCTGGGGAATCAACGCGCGTTTATCCAGTCAGCAAGGCAAGGCCACAATGATCAAGCTCCGCCTGAAGCGGTTCGGTAAGAAGCGGGAAGCGAGCTTCCGCCTGGTGGCCTGCAACAGCACCTCACGCCGCGACGGTCGTCCCCTTGAGGAGCTGGGCTTCTACAACCCCCGCACCAAGGAGACCCGTCTCGACACCGAGGCCATCCGCGCCCGTCTCGCCCAAGGCGCCCAGCCCACCGAGGTCGTGCAAACCCTGCTCGAGCGCGGCGGTCTGATCGAGAAGAAAGTGCGTCCCTCCGTGGTCGTCGGCCAGAAGAAGCAAGCCGCCATCCGCGAGGCTGCTGCCAAGCAGGCCGCTAAGGAAGCTGCCGAAGCCAAGGCTGCTGAGGCCGCTGCTGCTGCAGAAGCCGCCGCTGCCGCCGAAGAGGCTCCCGCTGAAGAAGCAACTGAAGCCTGAGGCCCTCCCCCATGCCCGGGGCTGAAAGCCTCACGGCCTTCACCATCGACCTTCCCGACCAGGACGCCGCCATGGCCCTGGCCGGTGAAGCTGAATCGACCCTGCATCGCCTCGAAGCCCTGACTGGTGCTTCGTTGGTGCTGCGGGGTCTTTCGCTGCAACTGCGCGGCAGGCCGACCCAGCTGGAGCGGGCCGCCGGCCTGGTGGAACTGCTGCGTCCCCTTTGGCAGGAAGGCCAAGGCATCACCCAGGTGGATGTGCAAACCGCCCTCTCCGCCCTGGATACGGGCCGCGGAGAGGAGCACCAGCAGCTGGGGAAACAGGTGCTGGCCCGCAGCCAGAGCGGGAAGCTGCTGCGTCCCCGCACCCTCAAACAAAAGACCTACGTCGAGGCGATCGAACGCCACGACCTCACCTTCGCCCTCGGTCCAGCCGGCACCGGCAAGACCTTCCTGGCGGCCGTTCAGGCGGTCCGAGCCCTGCAGGAGCGCAAGGTGGAGCGGCTGATCTTGACCCGCCCGGCCGTGGAGGCCGGCGAGCGACTGGGCTTTCTGCCTGGGGATCTGCAGCAGAAGGTGGACCCCTATCTGCGGCCCCTCTATGACGCCCTGCACAGCCTGCTGGGACAGGAGCGCACCGCGGCGCTGATCGAGAAGAACGTCATTGAGGTGGCGCCGCTGGCCTACATGCGGGGCCGCACCCTGGCGGAGGCCTTCGTGATCCTCGATGAGGCGCAGAACACCACCCCCGCCCAGATGCGCATGGTGCTGACCCGCCTGGGGGAGGGCTCAAAGATGGTCGTCACCGGAGACCCCACCCAGATCGACCTGCCCCAGGGGCAGTTGAGCGGCCTGATCGAAGCCGCTCAAGTCCTGGAGGGGGTCGAGGGCATTGCCGTCTGCCGGCTCAGCGCCGCCGATGTGGTCCGCCATCCGCTGGTGCAGCGCCTGGTCACCGCCTACGCCGCCCGGGATGCGGCCAAGGCCCGGCGTTAGTCGGGGGATCCACACCCCCAAAGGGCACACAAGCTGGAGATCGCTGGCAGGATGAAGCCAGTCATCCTCTGTGCCATGCCGGCCAGCAGCAATTTCCAGGAGGCCATCCGCGAGGCGCAATCGAGCGCCCTCGTGGGGCCCAACGTGGTCAATAAGGCGCTGCCCTACGTGGGCGGCGGCATGGTGCTCACCGCCGGTGGCGTGATGGGCGGCCTGGCTCTGTTGGCCAGCAACCCCGCCAGCTTCATGCCCCTGTTCTGGGTGGCCCTGATTGGCAACTTCATCCTCTTCTTCGTGGCCCAGAACGTGGCCCTGAAGGCGAACAACAGCACCGCGCTGCCGCTGATGGCGGCCTACAGCCTGATCACCGGCTTCACCCTGAGCGGCATCGTCGCCCTGGCCATCGGCACCGCCGGTATCGGAGCCATCGGCACCGCGGCTCTGGCCACCGGCGTCACCTTCGTGGCCGCCTCGGTCATGGGCCGCCGCATGAGCGACAGCGTCGGTCAGGCCCTCAGCGGCGTCGTCGGCCTGGGCATCCTCGGCCTGGTGATCGCCATGGTCGTCCAGATCGTTGGCGGCATCTTTGTGCCCGGCTTCGGCATGGGCGGCATGGAGCTACTGATTGCCGGTTTCGGCACCGTGATCTTCGTGGGCGCCGCCTTCGTGGACTTCTACACGATGCCCCGCACCTACAGCGACGACCAGTACCTGGCCGGTGCGCTGAGCATGTACCTGACCTACATCAACCTCTTCATCTTCATCCTGCGTCTGGTGATCGCCCTCAACGGTGGCGGTCGCCGCGACTGATCCCGTTCCCTGGTTCATCCAAGCGCCCCAAACGGGGCGCTTTTTTGATGCGCCGAGGGGGCGCCTCAGCCCTCCGCCACGGCCAGCACCGCCTCAGCAATCGCCGCGGTCTGAGCCGCGTCATACCCCCAGCGTTTGAGGAAGGCCACGTCCTCACCGCGGCCCTCGGTCGCCTCCAGCAGGACTTCCAGGCGGGCCTTCACGGCCTCAGGTTCCAGCAACCGCAGCAGTTCGGTGCAGCGCGCCTGCACCCGCTCCGATCCCGCCTGCTGCGCCTCATCGGCATTGCGCCCGTGATGCAGCGCCATGGCCGTGCTCATCGCCAGGTTGCGGGCGCTGAGATCCACCACGCCATCGCCGGCCTGGCGCAGGGCCAAGACCACCGGATCCGGCAGACGGTCCATCAGCGGGCAATCCCCCGCCAGGGAGACCACAAAGAACCCCCGGGCGCCATCCCGGCTGGCCACCAGCTCAGAGACCCGATCGCCGATCACCTCATCGCTGAGTTCACCGTTTTCCCAGAGCCCCAGCCACTGGGCTGTGATCTCCATCGCCTGTTGAAACGTGGGCTCCAGCGGGGCGGCTTCGGTCATGGGGGAGGTTGAACTGCCAAGGTGAGGCTATGGAGTCACACGACCAGCTGCCGCCTTTGCCAGATCTGAGCGATCTGCCGGCCGAGGCCATGGCGGGGGGCTTCAGCCTGGGGCAGAGCCCCGAAGGATTTCGCTCGGGCTTTGTCGCCCTGGTGGGACGGCCCAACGTGGGCAAATCCACCCTGATGAATCAGCTGGTGGGGGAGAAGGTGGCGATCACCTCCCCCGTCGCCCAGACCACACGCAACCGGCTGCGGGCAATCCTCACCACCCCCACAGCCCAGCTGGTCCTGGTGGACACCCCTGGGATCCACAAGCCACACCACCTGCTGGGGGAGCGGCTGGTGCAGACCGCCCGCGGTGCCATCGGCGAAGTCGATCAGGTCCTGCTGCTGGTGGATGGCAGCCAGGCCGCCGGCCGAGGCGACGGCTTCATCGTGGAACTGCTGGAGCGCATCAAGGTGCCGGTCCAGGTGGCGCTGAATAAATCCGACCTGGTGGACCCGGCCCAGGCCGCCGAGCTGGAGGCCAGCTACCGCGAGCTGGTGCCCGGTTGGCCCCTGCACCCCGTCAGCGCCCTCAACGGCGAGGGGACCGAGGCCCTGGTTAGTGCCCTCGCCGCGGAGCTTCCTGAAGGACCTCACCTTTATCCGCCGGATGCGGTCAGCGACCAGCCGGAGCAGCTGCTGCTGGCGGAGTTGATCCGTGAGCAGGTTCTGCAGCACACCCGCGAGGAGATCCCCCACTCCGTCGCCGTTCAGATCGAGCGGGTCGTGGATGACAAGGAACGCACCGCCGTGCTGGCCACCGTGTTGGTCGAGCGCAACAGCCAGAAGGGCATCCTGATCGGCAAAGGCGGCAGCATGCTGCGCCAAATCGGCACGGGCGCCCGGCAGCAGATGCAGAAACTGATCGCCGGTCCGGTCTACCTGGAGCTCTTCGTCAAGGTCGTTCCCAACTGGCGCCGCAACTCCTCACGGCTGGCGGAATTGGGCTACCGCGGCGACAGCTGAGAGAATCGCCGCCATGAGCGACAACGCCTCCTTCCCCCCCGACTCGATCGAAGCCTTCCTGCGCTTCTGCGACGGCGAGTGGATGAGCCTTCGGTCCCGTTTCGTGCTGGGCGATGACAGCGACGCCGGTGAGGGCGACGAGTGGCACAGCAGCGAGCGCGGCGAACTGGTGGTCCGCTACCTCGAGGGCAACCCCGGCGGGCTGAGCGTCGGGCCCAAGGAGCAGGCGCCCAAGCAGCTGCAGTTTCAGGCCGATGGGCAGTTCCACGCCGGAGATCAGCAGGGCCGCTGGACCCTCTGGCCCGACAGCAGCCTGGAGCTGGTGATCGAGCGCGATGGCAACGAGATCCGCGAGCGGATCTGGTTCAACAAGCCCAACCTGCGGCTGCGCTCCACCATCGAGCAACCGGCCGATGGCACCCCCGGCCGCGCCAGCTTCAGCTCTGAGATTCGCCGGGTGAGCCGGCCCGCCGCCTGAGCGATGCGTCTCGATGTGGTCAGCCTGACCCCGGAGGCCTTCGCGCCGCTGCAGGGTCTTGGGGTCATCGGCCGCGCCTTCGCCGCCGGCCGTGCTGAGCTCCACGTTCACAACCCCCGGGATTTCGCCACCGACCGCTACCGCAAGGTGGACGACGAGCCCTATGGCGGCGGTGCCGGCATGGTGCTCAAACCCGAGCCGGTCTTTGCCGCCTACGAATCGATCCCAACGCAGCCGCGCCGGCGCACCCTGTTGATGTCGCCCCAGGGGCAACCCCTACGCCAGCAGGATCTGCGGCGTTGGGCTACGGACTACGACCAGCTGGTCTTCCTCTGCGGCCACTACGAAGGATTCGACGAACGCATTCGCTCCCTGGCCGATGAGGAGGTCTCGATCGGCGACTTCGTGCTGACCGGGGGTGAACTGCCGGCGATGACGATCATCAATGGCGTCGTGCGTCTGCTGCCGGGCACCGTCGGCACCGAGGCCTGCCTGGAGGAGGAAAGCCACAGCGCCCTGCTTCTGGAGCACCCCCACTACACCCGCCCGGCCGACTTCCGCGGCATGACCGTCCCGGAGGTGCTGCGCAGCGGCGACCACGGCGCCATCGCCCGCTGGCGCGCCGATCAACAACAGCAGCGCACCGAAGAGCGCCGGCCCGATCTCTACGCCCGCTGGCAAGAGCAGCAGCAACAGCAGTGAGCCGTTAGGCCTCGGGCTTCTGCAGCCCCTTGAGGGCGCCGAGCAGGGCCGCCGGGCTCTGTGGGTCGACCATCAGCACGCTGCCGCCGGGGGCCTGGGCCA
>NZ_JAFMKL010000131.1:0-4228 GCF_017852955.1 Vulcanococcus sp. DEBay_Sum22DG08_74 | reverse complement strand
TCGGCCAGGCGGGCGGCCTGGCTGTCCGTCAGCATCCCGGCGGTGACGCAGGCCTCCATGCCCAACTCCCGGACGCCGCGCACCATCGACAACATCGCCTCAAAGGGCGCCCCGTCGCGGATATCTCTCCAGGCCCAACCCATGCAGAAGCGATGGGCACCGGCCTCCTTGGCCGCCCGAGCCCGGGCCAAGACGGGCTCCACCTCCAGCTCCGGTTGCCCCGTGACATCGCTGCTGTTGTGCATCGACTGCGGGCAGTAGGCGCAGTCCTCTTCGCAGCCGCCGGTTTTGACGCTCAACAGGGAGGCCAGCTGGACGCGATACCCCGGGTTGGCCTCGCGGTGAACCGCCTGGGCCTGCCAGAGCAGGTCCATCAAGGGCAACTCCAGGAGCGCCTGAATCTCAGAGGTGCTCCAGTCATGGCGCACCGAAACGGAGGAGGAGGTCACGCGATTAGGAGGAGACGGAGGCCACGCCACCAAAGCGACGTTGGCGGTTCTGGAAATCCATCAAGGCGCTCACCAGGGCCGTTTCATCGAAATCGGGCCAGAGAACATCCGTGATGTGCAGCTCGGCGTAGGCCAGTTGCCAGAGCAGGAAATTGCTGATGCGTTGCTCGCCGCTGGTGCGGATCAACAGGTCTGGATCCGACTCACCAGCGGTGAGGAGCTTGGAGGCAAACGCCTGCTCATCAATCGACTCAGGATCCCGTTCACCGCTGGCCACCTCTTGCGCGAGCAGCCGCGCCGCCCTGACCAACTCGCGACGACCGCCGTAGTTAGTGCAGACATTGAAACGAATGCCGGTGTTGGAGGCGGTGCGGTCCGTGGCGTCCTGGATCAGCTGTTGCAGTCCCTCGGGAAGCTGCTCGAGATCGCCCAGGAAGCGAATGCGCACCTGCTCCTGCTCCAGCGCCTTCAGCTCCTTGGCGAGGACCCGCTCAAACAGGGTCATCAAGAAGCTGACCTCCTCGCCAGGGCGGTTCCAGTTCTCGGTAGAGAAGGCGTAGGCCGTCAGCGAGCCAATGCCCCAGTCACTGCAAAGGCGCAGGGTGCGTTTCAGGGCTTCCACCCCTTCCCGGTGCCCCATCACCCGGGGAAGTTTGCGCTGCCCGGCCCAACGGCCATTGCCGTCCATGATCACCGCGACATGGGCCGGCAGCCGGCCCGGGTCAAGCCCAGGCGGGAGGGCGCAGCGCGAGGGCCTGTTCCCTTCGACAGTTAAGGCAGTCGTCAGGGAACGACTCATGCGAGAGGTTCGGACGAATCTACGGACACGCTACGACCCGCAGATTTACCAGAGGATTTCGGGGCCTGAGCCAGTGCTTCGCTCAGCAATTCCTGCAGGCGCGAGCTCGTGATCGGACGCTCCAGGCGCCCCTGCTTGGCCAGCGACAAGGTGCCGGTCTCCTCCGACACCACGATGCAGAGACAGCGATCGAAGCGCTCGGTGATCCCCAGGGCCGCCAGATGGCGGGTGCCATAGCGATTCAGTCCCTGGCGGGAGAGGGGCAGGATCACCCCCGCCGAGAGGATCCGATTGCCTTTGACCAGCACCGCCCCGTCATGGAGCGGGGTGTCGATCGCAAAGAGATTCAGGAGCAGATCGACTGAGAGCTGAGCATCCAGGGCGATGCCGGGGTTCAGGAAGTCCTCTGGGCGCAGATCACTGCCCAGATCCAGGACGATCAATCCACCACGACGGATCTGGGAGAGGCGCCCCGCGGCCTCACTGAGCACGCCGACGGAGCTCGAGGCGAGCTTGTCGGCCCGTTGGCTGCCAAAGAGAACATCCAGCCGACCAGTCCCCAGCAGTTCCATCAGGCGCCGCAGTTCCCCTTGCCAGAGGATGGCCAGGGCCAAACTGCAGGCCATGACCAGGGCATCCACCAGCTTGCTGGTGAGCGGCAGGTTGGCGTAGCGCTGAACCACCCAGGCCAGGGCCACCAAGGTGAGGTACCCCCGCAGCAACCAGAGGGTCCGCGGCTCGTTCACCCGAGCCAGGATGACCATGCCAAGGGCGGTGGCCAACAGGAGATCCAGCACGAAGCCCAGCTGGATTCCCCCGATCAACCCGAGCACCCTTGCTCTATTCGCTGAGGATCAGACTACCGGCCGAAGGCGTTCCGGCAGAACGTCGTAGCGCAGCAGTTCCTCTGGCAACTCCCGGCGTTGCACCAGCTCCGCCATGCCGTCATGCACCATCACCGCTGCAGGGCGAGGGATGCGGTTGTAGTTCGAAGCCATCGAGGCGTTGTAAGCGCCGGTGGCAAAGACTGCCAAAACATCACCTGCCTGGGCCGGAGGAAGGGCCAAGTCCTTCAGCAGCACGTCTCCGGATTCGCAGTGCTTACCCGCCAGGGTGACGGTGTCGCTGGCTTCCGCCTCAGGGCGGTCAGCCAAAACAGCGGTGTAGAGCGATTGATAGGTGATCGGACGGGGGTTATCGCTCATCCCGCCATCAACGGAGAGATAGGTGCGGATCCCAGGGATCTCCTTGCGGCTGCCAACGCTGTAGAGGGTCACTCCAGCCGTAGCCACCAGGGAACGGCCGGGCTCGCAGAGAAGCCGCGGCAGATCCAGTCCCCGCTCCTGGCAGGCACCAGCCACGGCCTCGGCCACGGTGCGGACCCATTCGTCGATGGACGGCGGATCATCGGATTCGACATAACGGATTCCAAGACCACCGCCGACGTTCAAGTCCGAGACGGGATGGCCAAGTTCGCGCGCCAACTTCAGGGCGTCGGCCATCACCGCTGCCAAATCGCGGTGGGGCTGCAGTTCAAAAATCTGAGAGCCGATGTGGGCATGGAGGCCGCTGACCAGCGCCCAGCTGCAGCTCTGAAGATGCCGCAGAACTGGCTCGAGCTGGTCGGGATCAAAGCCGAATTTGCTGTCGAGGTGCCCGGTGCGGATGTACTCGTGGGTGTGGCACTCGATCCCAGGGGTGAAGCGCAGCATCAGGCGCACCGGCTGGCTCAAGCCCAGGGACGCCAGTAGCTCGAGATCCGACCAGTTGTCCGCCACCACGGTGACGCCCAAGTCGGCCGCCAATTGCAGCTCTTCCAGGCTCTTGTTGTTGCCGTGAAAGACAATGCGCTCAGGGGGCATCCCCCCCTGAACCGCCGTCAGCAACTCGCCCGCCGAGACCGCATCGAGGCCGAGCCCCTCGGAGGCGACCACAGCGGTGATGGCCAGGCTGCTGTTGGCCTTCGAGGCGTAAAGCGCCAGGGCCGAACCGGGGTAATGGGACGCCAGCGCCTTGCGGTAGGCCTGGGCATTGCCGCGAAGGGTGGCCTCATCCAGCACATACAACGGTGTGCCGTAGCGGCGAGCCAGATCACTCAGGCCGCAGCCCCCCACCTCCAATCCACCCTTCGGGCCAACGGCCGTCGTTACGGGGGTGAGATTGCGGTTGGGACTAGCGGTATCGCGGTTGCTCTCAAAGGGCCGGTTGCTCACTTGGAGATCGGCTGTCGCCATCGAAGTCGTCATGGGGTGATCCTAAAGAGGCCGCCTCCAGGCCCCTGTGCCGACGCACACCGCCGATCCCCAGGTCCGCCTTGAGGCCCTCAGGCCCGAGCACCTCAGCGCTTGCCTTGCCCTGGACAAAGCCGCCCTGGGCGGGCTCTGGAGCGAAAGCCAATGGGGCTCGGAACTCGCCGACGAACAGAGGCCAGGGCTGGGGCTCTGGCAAGGGGAGCAGCTGCTGGCCTTCGCCTGCGGACTGCTGGTCCTGGATGAACTGCAGATCACAACCCTGGCCGTGGATCCAGGCCACAGGCGGCAGGGCCTGGGACGGCGCCTGATTCAGGCGTTCCTGGAACAGGCCCGGGAGGCTGGAGCGCAGCGAGCGACCTTGGAGGTGGCCTCGGACAACACCGCCGCAGGGGCGCTCTACGCAGATCTGGGCTTCAGCACCGCTGGAATCCGTCGCGGCTACTACCGCAACGGAAGCGATGCCCTGATCCAATGGCTTGAATTACACGACTGAGAGGCGGTACGGATTGCCGCCCATTCCTGATAGCGAGAACCGGAAACTTTTAACCGCTTCGCTGTGACGATCGCGCGGGGCAATCCCTTTTGGGCATTGGGTTTTAGCGCTTCTGAAATTGATCTCACACACCCCCAAGCAACCCTGATAAATTGGGGGAACATGCAGCCAGGCCCCGCCCCATGTTCGAGCGGTTTACCGAGAAGGCCATCAAGGTGATCATGCTGGCCCAAGA
>NZ_JAFMKL010000130.1:0-4235 GCF_017852955.1 Vulcanococcus sp. DEBay_Sum22DG08_74 | reverse complement strand
GGATGGCTTGGAGCACAGCGACGTGACTTGTACCGCGCAGGCCCTTTGCTTTGCGATGCGCGGCGTAGGCCTGGAGGTTCATTGCTTACCTCACCCCCGCGTACTTGTGCGTCTGAATTGATAGGCGCCACTGGTTCTCCATGCACGCCTGAATGCAGAGCTGCGTGGCTTCATCGCCTTGGCTTACAGGCTGCAGCCACACCGGAGAGCCAGGTTCGCGATCCACCAACAAAGCCTGCAGGCTGTCGATGTCGTTCACGTTTGCGACCGGCATCTTGATCTCATCCGCCCGTGCGATCGCGCTGGGCAGTACCTCTAGGCCGCCGGCCATGCCCACCTTCGGGCTCACCGTGACCCATGCGCCGGGTGCCACGTTGATCTCATGGGTGCCGCTAGTTTCGATCTGCACCATGCCAAGGGTGATGAGCTGAGCGGTCAATATCGACAGATCCTGTGCGCACGGCTCGCCGCCGGTGATCACGAAGTGCCGGGGGGCCATGGGCTGCACAGCAACCACCACCTGCTCAGGGGTCATCTCCGCCCAGGTCGGGGCAGGGTCCACTTTCTGCAGCAGCTCAGGGATGGTGATGCGCTTGCGCTCGTGGCCACTGGGCCAGGTGTGCTTCGTGTCGCACCAACTGCAGCCAACGGGGCAACCTTGAAGCCTAATGAATGTAGCCGGAGTTCCGGTCCAGGTTGCCTCCCCTTGAATAGTGGGGAAGATTTCATTCACGCGAAGCACGGTAAGCCTCCTCATCAGTTATTGCGCCCCTGGGATCTTCCCAGGGAAAGACAATCCAGTCGGGTGAGTCGATCACCTCCACGGCGCTAAACCATGTTGGGTGCACCTTGCTGATCCACACTGCACATTTCACGCCCTCGTATTGACTCGCGGGCGCAAGCGTGCGCCCGGTTTCGTAGATGTCGTCCACCACCAGACAGCCGGGCTCGATCTCATGGAGCAGCGGCAGTTGCAGGCGGTGACTCAGGGCCACCGCTAGGCATAGGCCACCGCGAGGAAAGCCGTAGACCCCGGTGAACACCTGATACTTAAACAGGCCGGCCAGTTGATAGACAGCCTGATCAAACTCGTGCCAGGCAAGGTGTCTCATGGCCGGTAGATGGCGGAGTTAGCGCCATGCTCGCGCACTTCGACTTCTGCAACTCGGCAGCGCGGGCCGTAGCCATTGTTCTGCATCCAAGCGTTGGCTTGAGTCCAGACCAGCTCGGCAAAGCGTTCGCAGCCTACTGCTGGCAAAATTACCAGGTCGAGCAGTCCCTGCTCGTGGCCACGGTGGAACCAATCGAGCAGAGGGTCATCCTCTGCTACGACGGTCTTGTGATCGAAGGTGCTCTGCAGCCAGGCCTTCAGATCCTTCAGGCCGCCGAAGTCAACGACCCAGTTGCGCTCGTCGAGATCATCCGCCTCGAACTTCAGATGCACCGACAGGGCGTAGCCATGCAGGAACCGGCAGTGGCTGTGCGTGCTGCGCCACTGGCGGAAGCACGCGGACAGGCCAAGGTCGTGGCCCCAGGTCTTGGTGGAGATGTACGTCATTTGAGTCCGATGAGTTGAAGGAACTCGGCTTTCATGTGCGGCTTGTCGCGGAACTCACCGCGCACCACACTGGTCACCATCGAGGTCTCTGGCTCGCGCACGCCGCGCCACTTCATGCAGTAGTGCTGCGCGTCCACGATCACGATGAGACCCAGCGGCTTCACCAGCCGTTCGATCTCGTCGGCCAGGATCATCACCGCCTCTTCCTGAATGTGCGGACGGGAGAAGACCCACTCGGCCAGGCGCACGAACTTCGACAGGCCGATCACACGCTCGCTCGGCTTGATCCCCACCCAGCACCGGCCGAGGATCGGCACCAGGTGATGGCTGCATGCGCTGCGCACCGTGATCGGACCCACGGTGTAGACCTGGTCGAGCTCCTTGGCGTTCGGGAAGTCGGTCAGCCGGGGCGGCTGGTGGTATCGCCCGGCGAACACCTCCTGCAGATACATCCGCGCCACCCGCTCGGCTGTGCCCTTGGTGTTGTGGTCGTTGTCCACGTCGATCACCAAGGCGCGCAGCAAATCCTCCACCTTGGCGGCCACTTCGGACTCCATCAGGTCCAGTTCACCCGGCTCGATGAAGTCGGCCAGGTTGTCGTTGGCCAGATACGGGGCCCCAGCTGCCAGCAGTCGCTGGCGGATGGTTTCAGAGATCTTCATGCGAGGTACTCCGTAGGGTCGGGCACTCCACTGTCGCGGAACGCTTCTTTGCGCTCGGTGCAGGCGCCGCACTTGCCGCAATGCACCTCGCCGCCCTCGTAGCAGGTCCAGGTGTGCTCAAACGGCACCCCCAGCTCGCCACCGATGGCTGCGATGTCGGTCTTGGTCTTGTTCACGAAGGGGGCGATCAGTGAGAGCCTCTCCTTCCGATGGCCCACGGTGCCGGTGAGCAGCGCCTGCCCCAGCTGCTCGATAAACTCTGGCCGGCAGTCGGGGTAAATGTGGTGATCCCCTGCATGGACGCCACAGGCCAGCACGTCGGCGCCATTGCTGCAGGCCAGGCCCCAAGCGATCGACAGCATGATGGCGTTGCGGTTGGGCACCACCGTCGCTCGCATCGTCTCCTCGGCGTAGTGACCATGGGGCACCGCCACGTCATCGGTCAGGGCTGAGCCCTTGAGCAGTGGGCGGATCCCGCTGATGTCGATGACGGTGTGCTCTGCGCCGAGCAACTGGGCTTGGTACTTGGCGCGCTCCAGCTCGCGGTGGTGCCGCTGGCCGTAGTCGAAGCTGATCAGGTGGAGGTCGGTGTAAACCCTCTTAAGCCAGTGGGCCAGCGTCACGCTGTCCATCCCACCGGAGATGATGGCGACTGCTTTCATGGCTGAGGTTTTGTGAGACGGCGAAAGTGATGGTGAAGTGATTGGATCTTGGGTGCGCCAACCTCGGCCATGAATTGCTTCGTGCCGAGGTTCTTTTCGATGTCCAAGCAGGCCCGAACCATAGAGGCGCAGTTGATTTGCTCAGATGGGCTGCCTGCGCCGCGCCAGCTTGAGGCCGACGCAAGCGCCTCAACACTGAAGCCGTAGGACGTGATCACGTCCCTGATCTTGGGTCCTATTGACCTGAGGTTTTGTCGCTTGACGTAGCAAAACCTGCCCTTGCCGAGGTAAAAGCGGATCATCCCGTAGCGAGATTGGTCCCAGCCGGACGAGTCGCACATGTAGGGCTTGTAGACCTTGACAAACTCGAGGTTGGTGAAGCCCAGCCAATGGACTTTGCGGTCGCCAACGTGGCGCATGATCCCGCGCACAAAACCTCGGTTGCCCGGGGTGCCCACCAGGCCGCCGATGCCAACCACGTCGCTGGTCTTGTAGTAGTCGTTGAGCACTGATGGATCCTCACCCCTGGTGAAGATCGGCACAGGCGTGAACCCACGCTTGAGCATGGTCTTGTAGTTCCGCAGCGTCCCCTGCGGGTCGCCGATCACGTCGAGCAGGAAGTAGCGCCAGGGCTTCACCGGCAGCCCCTCGAGGAAGCGACAATAGTCGTCCAGCTCGATCGGCTTGCCAGCCTTCCACGCCGTGAACGCACCGGAGTCCAGCAAAAAACGCAGGTTTGGCCCGACCGTTTTCAAGGCGTCAAGGACCTGTGGAGTTGCGTAGGGATATGCGACCAGGATGTTAAGCCGGGGCTCCATCAGCTGATCTCCGCGCTGATCGCGTGGCTGTCGCAGTACATGCGGATCGCTTTGATCACCTCGTCCTTGTAGGTGCTGTCGAGGTTCACCACGATCTTGCCCTGGATGCCGTCCAGGTTCTCCTCGTGCTTCTCCACCGCCTCGATGTCGCCGGCCCAACCGTCCTCCGTCAGCCCCTCTAGTTCATCCGCTGACCACCCCAGCAGGCTTAGATCGAACTCCACCCCCTGCAGTGCCTCCATCTCGGCGGTGAGCATGTCCACGTCCCAGCCGGCGTTCAGCGCCAGCTTGTTGTCCGCCAGCACATAGGCCCGTTTCTGATCCGGTGTCAGGTGGTCGAGCACCACCACCGGCACCTCCTTCAGCCCCAGATCCTTCGCCGCCATCAGCCGGCCGTGGCCAGCGATGATGCCGTCCTTGCCGTCAACCAGGATCGGGTTGGTGAAGCCGAACTCCTGGATGCTCGCCGCGATCTGCGCCACCTGCTCCGGGCTATGGGTCCTTGCATTGTGTTCATAAGGCTTAAGCCGCTCTA
>NZ_JAFMKL010000129.1:0-4244 GCF_017852955.1 Vulcanococcus sp. DEBay_Sum22DG08_74 | reverse complement strand
GCGCGATGCAGGTTTGCCCGGCGTTCAGGCACTTGCCCCAGACCAACCGGCGGCTGGTGACCTCGAGGTCTGCATCCCTGAGGACCACCGCCGGACTCTTGCCCCCAAGCTCCAGGGTGACGGGGGTGAGGTGCTGGGCTGCAGCGGCCATGACCAGCTTCCCGATGCGCTCTCCGCCAGTGAAAAAGATGTGATCAAACCGCTCAGCGAGTAGGGCCTGGGCGGTGCTCCCATCCCCTTGGACCACCTGGACGATCTCGGGCGGGAAGGCCTCCCTGATCAGGCTGCTGATCAGCTGAGCCGTTGCCGGTGCGTGCTCCGATGGTTTGAGGATGGCGGTGTTCCCGGCCGCTAGGGCACTGACCAGGGGCTGAATCGCCAGGTGGAACGGGTAATTCCAGGGGCCGATGATCAGGACGCAGCCCAGGGGTTCGGCGATGACTTCCGCTCGACCTGGCCGCTGGCTCAGGGGAACGCTGACCTTTTTGGGGGCAATCCAGCGCCGTAGCTGCCGGCGGCAGAGGCTGATCTCTTGGCGAACGGCGACGACCTCGAAGTAGGCCTCGACATCAGGCTTCCCCAGGTCCTTGGCCAGGGCCTCCAGGACGGCGTCGCTGTGGGCGCTGAGGGCGGCATCGAGTCGATCCAGTTGCTCGAGGCGCCACTGCAGCGGGCGGGTGGTTCCACCCACAACCAGCTGACGCATCGCAGCGATGGGGGTAGTCAGCTGGAGCACAGATGGACGGGCAGGGCTTGAGACACCCTATGGACAGCGGCGGAAATCCCGTGGTTAGGGCTTGGGTGACTTCGCCATGAAGCCCTTGCTGGGGAGTTCGGAGTCCGCCTCGGGGCTCACGGACGGAGGGGTGGCCGAGAGCTTGGATTCAATCCAGCGGGAGAGGACATAGATGCCGATGAACATCGGCACATAGATCACGCCCGCGCTGCGTTGATCCAATTCCAGTTGGCTGACCGCCGCAACGCCCGCGCTGCTCAGCCCGAAATAGATCAAGACCCGGCGCAGTGCGATCGACTTCAGCATCCCTAAAGCTCCCCGGTCCTCTTCAGCATTTCATGGGCTCTGGAGATCCAACACCTGCTGAATGGAAGGGGTTTGGATGAGGTCCTGACGAAGCAGTGCGTAGATCCGTTCTCCGGCCACCGGCCGGCTGATCAGCGCGCTTGAGGCTGGCAGAAGAGGGGGCTCACTGAGCAGAACAAGATCCAGGAGTCGCCCCTCCAGCAGTGCGGCCAAGCGCTCGGGCTGCCGGCTGCCCGTCAGGGGCAGCGCTGGGGGAAGCCGCAGGCCGAGGTCACCCAGCAGCAATGGCTCATCGAGGCTGTGGAGCCAGCGCAGTTGGCTCGGCATCAGAGCCAGACGCATCTGCTGTGAGGCCAACCGCAGGCTCGCCAGCAAGGGCTGATTGGATTGGGCTTGATAGAGGCCGTTGCCCCGTTTTTGGAAGTCCAGATTCAGGACTTGGCTGACATGGCGGTAGATGCGAGAGACCGAGCTCTGGTCGCGCTGGATTCGCTGGGCCACGGCGGTCGTGCTGCTGGTGATCTCCAGCAGATCCAGCACCGGGATCCCTTCCAGCAGTAGGTCCGCCAAGGCCTTGACCCCGAGGTATGCACACCGTGCATGACCCCTATAGGTCTGATCAATCCCCAGAACTGGGTAGGGCAGGGAAGCGCAGCCGCAGCAAGGCGCCTCCTTGGGGGCTGGTGGCAACGTCCAGCTGGCCGCTGTGGTTCTCCATGGTGGTTTGCACCACAAACAGCCCCAGGCCACTGCCGCTGGCTTTGCTGGTTTGCAGGGGGAGTTGATCGAGCAGGCTTTGCGGCAGGCCCGGTCCGTTGTCGGCGACGTCCAGGCACCACTGATCCCCCTGGGCCTCGATGCTGATGCCAATCCAGGGGTTGGCGGTCTGGGCGTCGATCAGGGCTTCGGCGGCGTTGCGCAGCAGGTTGACGATCGCGATTTGGATCTGCACCGCATCGCCTTCAATCCAGGCGGGGGCGTCCTCGCGTTCCAGGGCCATGCTGTCGATGGCCACGCGGGCCGTGCTGCCCCCCGAGCGGGCGTAGAGCAGAGCGCTCTGGCTGATCTCCCGCAGGTTCAGGCGCTGATGCTCTGTTTGGACGTTCCTCAGCAGGGCACGCATCTTCTCGATCGTGAGCACGACGCGATCGGCTTCGTGGCGAATGCCCTCCACCTGTTGCTTCCAGCCGCTGGGGAGCGCGCTGAGGTCGACGTTCTCCGTTTGCTTGATCAGCAGCTGGCTGTTGAGCAGCAAGACGCTGAGCGGTTGATTGATTTCGTGGGCCACGGCCGCAGCCTGCAAACTGCTGCGCAACTTGTCTTTCAGCAGTGCCAGGGTTTGGGCATCGCGGTAGCGCTCTTTCTCTCGCGCTTCCGCCAGGCTGGCTTCCCGTTCCCTCAGCTCGCTGGTGAGGCGGTTGTAGCCATCCACCAGTTGCCGTAGGGCTCCATCCAGGGAGACCAATTCTTCTCCGGACTGATCGGTGACGCCGCTGTGGAACTGCAAACTCTCCGGCTGCAGTTGTGATGTGGCTTGCCTGAGCTTCTGGCTGAGTTGCTCGGAGGTGCTCTCGAGCTGGCGTAAGGGATAGAGCAGGCTGCGGATCTGTCTGTTGGTCAGGGCTGCCGCTCCGGCCAAGGCTCCGGCTGAGGCCAGCAAGGCGATTAGGGCGTCCCGGTCAGCAGCGGCCGTGCCGGGCTCCACCGTGAGGCTGGTCAGCAGGATCCAATTCAGCCCTTCATCGGTGCCCCAGGGTGTGGTCACCAGGGAATAGGGATGGCCATCGATTTGGCCACGCTCGGGTTTGCCGTTGGCTCCCCCCTTGAGCCGTTGATGGAGGGCTTGCGCCATCGGGTCGCTCAGCGCGGCCAATCGGGAGCGCTCCACTTGGCCCTTACTGCGGCTGAGGGTTTGGCTGGGTCTTGAGCTCGCCACCAGGGTGCCGTCCGGCTCCACGATCAAGGCCAAGCCATCGCGGCCCTTCCAGACCTGCTCGAGCCAGGTGCTCAGTTGGGAGAGAACCATGTCGACCCCCACCACCCCAAGCAGGTTGCGGTTGGCTCCAAAGAGGGGCGCGTTGTAGGAGATCGAGAAAATCTCGGGCTGGTCTTCCCAGGCGTAAATCGAACTCCAGAGGGGTTTGCCGGCTTTAGCTGTGTCGGTGTACCAGGCTTCCTCGTGGGTCTCGGTCATGCCTGGAATGCGCTCCAGCAGCTCACCCCGTTGTCCCTGCTTCATGGCATAGACAGCCATCGATCCCCGGCCGCTGCGACTGGTGTCTTCGTTGAGCAGCAGCTCTCCGTCATCGCTGCGCTCCATGCCGATGAAACGGCCGTCGGCTCCGCCGTAGTTGATGTAATCCACGGGGAAGGCACGCATCTGGTTCCAGAAGCGCTCGGCCATCGCCGCATACTCCGAAACACGTCCTGGGTTTTGCTCCAGCCAGGCGAGGTTGAGGGTGTTGATCCAGCGGGGGTAGCTGAGCTTGCGGGAGAGACGCGTCGAGAGTTCCACCACCGAGGCGTTTTGGCGGTAGGTCTCGCTGATCTCCAGGCCGCTGCGTCGGCCGATGGCGAAACTCAGCACGCTGAGGCTGCCTCCAACGAGCACGAGCTGAAGCGCACTTAGTAGGGCCAGCCGATTGGCCAGTTTTCTGGGGGTGCTCAGCAAGTGACGTGGAGCCATCTAGGTGTCTTGGGCAATGGTGAGGGGGGCAAGCCGCGAGGCTTGGTGCACCAGTTCGGCGCCAGAGAGTCCCAATTTCTGGGCGATGGCTTTGCGGTGGGTTTCCACCGTGGCGATCGATAGGGCGGTCTCTTTCGAGATCTCCTTATTACTGAGGCCTCGGCCAATGAGGGCATAGATCTCCTGTTGGCGCGGTGTCAGCGTTGCGATGGGTTGCGGCACCAGTTGCTCGAGAACCTGATGCAGTTGCTGGAAGGCGGCTGTCTTGTCCACAACGCCGCAGATTTGGCTCAGGAGCTCAGGCGGACAGACAAAGCTGGAGGCCTGGCCGGAGAGCACCACAACCTTGGACTCTGGCGACCGCCGATGCAGGGCCCGGGCAACCTCCAATCCCTCGCCATCCGGCAGGGCCAGATCGAGCACCAGCAGGTCGGGTGCATCCAGCTCGCAGAGCTCCTGGGCTTCTTGGCAGCTGGTCGCTGAGCCGATCACTTCAATGCCGGCCATGGCTTCCAG
>NZ_JAFMKL010000128.1:0-4313 GCF_017852955.1 Vulcanococcus sp. DEBay_Sum22DG08_74 | reverse complement strand
ACGGCGATCATCAATGCTTCGCCGGTGCCCATCGGCACGGTGCCCGTGTATCAGGCCCTCGAGAGCGTGCATGGCTCGATCGAGCGTCTCTCGGAAGACGACTTCCTGCACATCATCGAGAAGCACTGCCAGCAGGGCGTCGACTACCAGACGATCCACGCTGGTCTGCTGATTGAGCACCTGCCCAAGGTCAAGGGCCGTCTGACCGGAATCGTCAGCCGTGGCGGCGGGATCCTGGCCCAGTGGATGCTCTATCACCACAAGCAGAACCCGCTGTATACGCGCTTCGACGACATCTGCGAGATCTTCAAGCGCTACGACTGCACCTTCTCCTTGGGCGATTCTCTGCGTCCTGGTTGTCAGCACGACGCCTCTGACGCCGCTCAGCTGGCTGAGCTGAAGACTCTGGGCGAGCTGACCCGTCGCGCCTGGAAGCATGACGTTCAGGTGATGGTCGAAGGTCCTGGTCACGTGCCGTTGGACCAGATCGAGTTCAACGTCAAAAAGCAGATGGAGGAGTGCAACGAGGCACCCTTCTATGTGCTCGGTCCTCTGGTCACCGACATCGCCCCCGGTTACGACCACATCACCTCAGCCATCGGAGCGGCCATGGCCGGCTGGCATGGCACGGCGATGCTCTGCTATGTCACCCCCAAGGAGCACCTGGGTCTGCCCAATGCAGAGGACGTGCGTGAAGGCCTGATCGCCTACAAGATCGCCGCCCACGCCGCCGACATCGCCCGTCACCGCCCCGGTGCTCGTGATCGTGACGACGAGCTGAGCCGCGCCCGCTACGCCTTCGACTGGAACAAGCAGTTCGAACTGTCCTTGGATCCCGAACGGGCCCGTGAGTATCACGACGAAACCCTGCCGGCTGATATCTACAAGCAGGCTGAGTTCTGCTCGATGTGTGGACCCAAGCACTGCCCGATGCAGACCAAGATCACGGAAGAAGATCTAGAGGGGCTTGAGAAAGTCCTTGCTGAACAGCAGAGCAATAGTGAAGTCGCTGCTGTTTAATTCCACGCTTCTTGTTTGAGTTCAGGACCCGGGCGAAAGCCCGGGTTTTTTATTGCTGATTCATCAGGTTGTGTGGGCACAAAAAAGCCCCGCCATCGGCGGGGCTTTGAGTGGAATCAATGATTCTTGCCTAATCAGCCCAGGGCCTTGGCTTTGGCAACCACGTTGTCGACGGTGAAGCCGAACTTCTCCATCAGCAGCGGGCCGGGGGCGGAAGCACCGAAGCGGTCGATGGAGACGGTGTCGCCTTCGAAGCCGGTGTACTTGTGCCAGCCGAAGCTGCTGGAGGCCTCGACCACCAGGCGCTTGCGGCAGGCGGCGGGCAGCACGCTCTCGCGGTAGGCGGCGTCTTGCTCTTCGAACAGGTCCACGCAGGGCATGGAAACCACGCGGACGTTCTTGCCTTCGGCGCGCAGCTGGGCAGCGGCCTGGACGCAGAGGTCGAGCTCGGTGCCGGTGCCGATCAGGATCAGATCGGGGGTGCCGTTGCTGTCCTCAAGGATGTAGCCACCCTTGGCCACGTGGTCGGCGTTGGAGTTGGCCTGGTTGGCCATCGCCTGACGGCTGAGGAACAGCACGGTGGGGCGGTGACGGTTGGCCACGGCGACCTTGTAGGCACCGCTGGTTTCGTTGCCGTCGCCAGGACGGATCACCAGCATGTTCGGGATCGAACGCAGGCTGGCCAGGGTCTCGATCGGCTGGTGGGTGGGGCCGTCTTCACCCAGACCGATGGAGTCGTGGGTCAGGACATAGATCACGCCCAGTTCGCTCAGGGCGGACAGGCGCATCGCGCCCACCATGTAGCCAGCGAAGACGCAGAAGGTGCCGCCGTAGGGAACCAGGCCGCTGCCGTGATAGGCGAGGCCGTTGAGGATGGCGCCCATGGCGTGCTCGCGCACACCGAAGTGCAGGTAGCGGTTGCCCTCGGCACCCTTCTGGAAACCGGACTCACCCTTGATGTCGGTGAGGTTGGAGTGGGTCAGGTCAGCAGAACCACCGATCAGCTCGGGCAGGTTGGGGCCGATGGCATTCAGGCAGTTGTAGGAATGCATCCGGGTGGCCACACCCTTGTCATCAGGGGTGTAGCTGGGGAGGTTTGCATCCCAGCCCTGGGGCAGTTCACCACGTAGCTGACGCTCGAACTGAGCGGCTTCAGTGGGGTACTTGCTGCGGTAGTCAGCCAGGGTGGAGTTCCAGGCGGCCTCAGCGGCGGCGCCACGCTCGATGGCCTTGCGCCACTGGTCGTAGGACTCCTGAGGAACTTCGAATTCGCCGTAGTTCCAACCCAGGTTCTGGCGGGTCAGGGCTGCTTCGTCAGCACCCAGAGCGGCGCCGTGCACACCGGCGGTGTTGGCCTTATTGGGGGAGCCGTAGCCGATGGTGGTGGTCACCTTGATCATCGAAGGACGATCGGTGACGGCCTTGGCCTCTTCAATCGCCTTGGCAATGGCACCCAGGTCGGTGTTGCCGTCGGCGACGTGGATGGTGTGCCAGCCGTAGGCCTCGTAGCGCTTCAGCACATCCTCGGTGAAGGAAACGTTGGTGTTTCCGTCGATGGTGATGTGGTTGTCGTCGTAGAGGGCGATCAGCTTGCCCAGGCCCAGGTGACCGGCCAGGGACGCAGCTTCACCGCTGACACCTTCTTGGTGGCAGCCGTCGCCCATGATCACGTAGGTGGTGTGATCAACGAGCGTGCAGTCGGGCTTGTTGAACTTGGCCGCCAGGTGTGCCTCGGCCATGGCCAGGCCGACAGCGTTGGCGATGCCCTGACCCAGGGGACCGGTGGTGACTTCGACGCCGGCGGTCTCGAAGGTCTCGGGGTGACCAGGGGTCTTGGAGCCCCACTGGCGGAATTGCTTGATGTCCTCGATCGTGACCGAGTCGTAGCCGCTCAGGTGCAGCAGCGCGTACAGCAGCATGCAGCCGTGGCCGGCCGAGAGCACAAAGCGGTCACGGTTGAACCACTTCGGGTTCTTGGGGTTGTGCTTGAGGAACTTGTCCCACAGGGTGTAGGCCATGGGAGCGCAACCCATGGGCAGTCCGGGGTGACCGGAGTTGCTCTTGTTGATCGCGTCGACGGCCAGGAAGCGGATGCTGTTGACGCAGAGCGTGTCGACAGAAGCGGGAGCGACGACCATGGGTTACGGGTAAGGGAAGGGTGTACGGGCGGGGGAGACCGCGGGCTAGGTGAACCGGCGGAACGCCAGGCAAACGTTGTGGCCGCCGAACCCAAAGGAATTCGAAAGCACCACGTTCAGTTTGTGTTCCCGGGCCTGATTGGGAACGACATCCAGATCACAGGCCGGATCCGGATTTTGGTAGTTGATCGTAGGCGGCACCACGTTGTGGCCAATCGCCAGGACCCCGGCAACGGCTTCAATGCCGCCGCTGCCGCCCAGCAGGTGACCGGTCATCGACTTGGTCGAGCTCACGGGAATCTGCTTGGCCCGATCCCCGAGCGCGGACTTGATCGCCGAGGACTCGTTGGAGTCATTGGCCGGGGTGCTGGTGCCGTGGGCGTTGACGTAGTCGACCGCATCGGCCTCGATGCGTGCGTCTTGAAGAGCCAGGCGCATGGCCTCAGCCCCGCCCACGCCACCGGGGGTGGGTGAGGTGATGTGGTGGGCATCACAGGTCATGCCGTAGCCAACCACCTCAGCGAGGATCTCGGCTCCGCGGGCCTGGGCGTGCTCGAGGCTCTCAAGAACCAGCACGCCTGCGCCCTCGCCGATCACAAAGCCATCACGCTCGGCATCGAAGGGCCGGCTGGCGGTTGCCGGATCGTCGTTGCGGAATGACAAAGCCTTGGCGCTGGCGAATCCAGCCACTCCCAACGGGGTAATGGCGGATTCGGCGCCACCGCAGACCATCGCGTCGGCTTGACCCAGCTGGATCAACCGGAAGGCATCACCGATGGCATTGGAGCCGGCGGCGCAGGCCGTAGCCACAGCACTGCTTGGCCCCTTGGCGCCAATGGCGATCGCCGTCAGGCCAGTGGCCATGTTCGGGATCATCATCGGAACGGTGAAGGGGCTCACCCGAGACGGACCCTTGTCTGCCAGCACGTGGGCCTGGGTCTCCATCATCAGAAGACCGCCCACCCCAGAACCGATCGCGGTTCCGATCCGATGGGCGTTGCTGTCGTCGATGGTCAGACCTGCATGGGCCACAGCCTGCTTGGCGGCGACCACCCCGAACTGGCAAAACCGATCCCAGCGCTTGCTTTCTTTGGGTTCGATGTAGGCGGAGGGATCGAAATCCTTCACCTCAGCCGCAAAGCGGCAGGCATGGGC
>NZ_JAFMKL010000127.1:0-4381 GCF_017852955.1 Vulcanococcus sp. DEBay_Sum22DG08_74 | reverse complement strand
GACCTGAGTTCCTTGAGGGCCACTACGGCGCCTGGAACTACATGATGTCGATCGACACCCCGGCATCGAAGAAGTTCGCCGCTGACTTCAAGAAGAAGTACGGCAGCGATCGCATGGTCGCTGACCCGCAGGAGTCGGCTTACAACATGGTCTACCTCTGGAAGGCCGCCGTTGAGAAGGCCAACAGCTTCGATGACGACAAGGTGCGCGAAGCCCTGATTGGTATCGAATTCGATGCGCCCCAGGGCAAGGTCAAGGTGATGCCGAACCACCACCTCTCCCAGACCGTGCGCATCGGTGAGATCACCAAGGACGGTCAGTTCAAGATCCTCCAGTCCACCAATGGTCCTGTGGCTCCCCAGGCCTGGAACCAGTACGAGCCCAGCTCCAAGGGCTACGCCTGCGACTGGACGGACGCCAAGAAGGGTGAGCGCTACAAGCTCTGATCGCCCTTTCCGGTTGCTCTGACTGATGGAGGAGTCCTTCCGGGGGCTCCTCTTTTTCTGCTTTCTCCCTTGCTGCCCCGCTTCGGATTTCCGTGCAATTGCTGTTTGAAAGCCTCTTCAACGGAGTGGCCATCGGCTCGGTCTTGCTGATGGCCGCCCTTGGATTGGCGATTGTGTTCGGCTTGATGGGGGTGATCAACCTCGCCCATGGCGAGCTGATCATGCTCGGCGCCTACACGACCTACGTCGTGCAGCTGATCTTCAAGCTGCCGGCCTTTGAGCCCGTCTACAACCTCTATGTCTTGGTGGCGATTCCGCTGGCCTTCGTGGTGAGCGGCGTTGTCGGAATCCTGCTGGAGCGCACGGTCATTCGCCGTCTCTACGGCAATCCCCTGGAGACCCTGCTGGCGACCTGGGGCGTGAGCCTGATCCTCCAGCAGTTTGTGCGCAGTGTTCCGCTGGCGACGGCTGCTGGAGTGGTTCTCGCCTTGGTGGTGGGCTTCAGCTTGCCGCTGCTCTTGCCGGCCCCCCTGCTCGAAGGCCCGCGGGCGCGGCTGGTGCGTGCCGGGTGCTGGGCCACCTCGGCGCTTGCCGGGGTGCTGTTGGCCGGTGGACTGGCCTCCCAGATCTCGCGGATTGCCCGGGCGACCTCCCGCAACGTTGATGTGACTGCGCCCCAATGGATGCGCGGCGGCCTGGAGTGGGCCGATCTCACCCTGCCGGTGCCCCGGTTGGTGATCATCGCGATGACGGTGGTTTCTGTTCTGGGCGTCACCCTGTTCCTCAACCGCAGTGTCTGGGGAACACGCATACGTGCGGTGACCCAGAACCGCACGATGAGCGACTGCCTGGGTATTCCCACCGACACGGTCGATGTCCTGACCTTTGGCATCGGTTCTGGACTGGCGGGAATCGCTGGTGTGGCTGTCTCGTTGTTGGGTTCGGTGGGGCCGAACGTCGGTGGTTCTTACATCGTGGGCTGCTTCATGGTTGTGGTGCTGGGCGGCGTCGGCAACCTCTTTGGCGCCGTTCTGGCGTCCTTCGCGATTGGCTGGCTGACGGATCTGATCGGTGCCGGCCGTCTGCTCAGCCTCTGGCCGGCCATGCCGTCGCCGCTGGCCGCCACGGTGAAGTTTTTTGCGACCACGAGCATGGCCCAGGTGATGGTCTTCGCCCTGATCGTGCTCTTCCTGCAATTCCGTCCCGCGGGCTTGTTCCCGCAGAAGGGACGCATGGTGGAGGCCTGAACCAATGTTTGGACGCCTTCAACAGTCCCGCTGGCCAAAGCTGCTGCTTTGGGTGGTGATCATCGCTGCGATCGTCGCGGCTCCGGCGGTTCTTCCCGTCTTTCGTCTCAACCTGCTGGGACGCTTTCTCTCCTTGGCGATCGTCGCCCTGGGCATCGATCTGATTTGGGGCTTCACGGGGTTGCTCAGCCTTGGGCAGGGCATCTTCTTTGCCTTGGGGGGCTATGCGGCCGCCATGTATCTGCAGCTGAATAGTTCAGCGGGTTTCCCCAATGGGATTCCGGAGTTCTTCGGTCTCTACGGCGTGAAGCAACTCCCGGCGTTCTGGGTTCCGTTCCATTCGCCCCTGTTCACCCTGGTGGCGATCTGGCTCATCCCCGCGGTGTTGGCCGCTGTTCTGGGGAACCTGGTCTTCCGTAACCGGATCAAAGGGGTCTACTTCTCGATCCTGACCCAGGCGGCCCTGCTGGTCTTTTTCAACTTCTTCAACGGCCAGCAGAAATTGATCAACGGCACCAACGGTCTCAAGACCGATGTGACCCAGCTGTTTGGTCAGATGGTGGGTTCACCAGAGATGCAGCGCGGCTTCTTCTGGTTCACTGCCCTGATGGTGATTGCGGCCTGGGCCTTTGTGCGCTGGGTGGTCCGCGGCCGCTTCGGCGATGTGTTGATCGCCATTCGCGATGACGAGCCGCGGCTGCGCTTTGCGGGGTTCAATCCCACCTTGTTCAAGACGATCGTCTTCGCGATTGCCGGTGGTTTGGCCGGCATCGGCGGAGCGCTCTACACGGTGCAATCGGGCATCGTTTCGCCTCAGTACATGACCGTTCCCTTCTCGATCGAGATGGTGATTTGGGTCGCCGTTGGCGGACGGGGAACCTTGGTGGGGGCGATCTTGGGTGCCGTGGCGATCAACTACGCCAAGAGCCTCGTGAGTGAAGCCATGCCCCAGAGCTGGCTGTTCATCCAGGGCGGTCTGTTCATCCTCGTGGTCACTGCCCTGCCGGAGGGTGTGATCGGTTGGTGGCGTAGCGACGGCCCCCGCAACCTGCTCTCGCGGCTGGGCGTCGCCCGGCGCATGGGGACCTACCCGCAACTGGAACTGGAAGGACAAGAGGAGGTTCAGCCATGAGTGCACCGTTGCTTGAGCTGAGCCAGATCACCGTCAGCTTTGACGGCTTTCTGGCCCTGCGCGATCTGAATCTCAGCCTCCAGCCCGGGGAGCTGCGGGCGGTGATCGGCCCGAATGGTGCTGGCAAGACCACCTTCTTGGATGTGATCACCGGCAAGACCGCTCCGACGGAGGGGGATGTGGTCTTCAAGGGCCGCTCCTTGGTGGGCCGCGCGGAGCACCGCATTGCCCGGTTGGGGATTGGTCGCAAGTTCCAAAGCCCGCGGGTGTTTGAGAAGCTCAGCGTTCAGGAGAATTTGGCCTTAGCGGTCAGCCGGCCGAAGCAGCCCTGGCCCCTGCTGTTTGGCGGTCTCGGTTCAGGGGAGCGCGATCGGGTTCAACACCTGATGGGCATCGTCAACCTGCAGAGCCGCGCCGATTGGCAGGCCGGGGCGCTTTCCCATGGCCAGAAGCAATGGCTGGAGATCGCGATGCTGGTGGGACAGGACCCCGATCTGCTGCTGGTGGATGAACCGGTGGCGGGCCTGACCGATGAGGAGACCGACCTGACGGCCGATTTGCTCAAGTCCCTCGCTGGTGATCACACCGTGCTGGTGATCGAGCACGACATGGAGTTCATCCGCCGCTTGGAGAGTCCCGTGACGGTGCTGCACCAGGGCCACGTCCTCTGCGAGGGAACGATGGATCAGGTGCAGGCCGATCCCCGGGTGATTGAGGTCTATCTCGGAACATCAGAGGAGGAACACCCATGACCGCCCTGCTGGAGATCCGCGGGCTGAACACCTATTACGGCGAGAGCCACATCCTGCGCGATGTCGATCTCACCGTGAATGCCGGGGAGATGGTCTGCCTGATTGGCCGCAATGGGGTGGGAAAAACCACCCTGCTGAAGTCGTTGATCGGTTTGCTGCGGGCCCGTCAGGGCACGATCGTGTTCAACGGTGCGGCCCTGGACCGCCAGGCTCCCCACCAACGGGCCCGCGCTGGTGTGGGCTACGTCCCCCAGGGGCGCGAGATCATTCCCCAGCTGACGGTTGAGGAGAACCTGATGCTCGGCATGGAGGCCCTCCCCGGAGGATTGGCCCGCCATCGCCGCATTGATCCCTTCGTCTATGAGCTGTTCCCGATCCTGAGGGAGTTTTTACCCCGCAAGGGCGGGGACCTGAGCGGCGGTCAACAGCAGCAGTTGGCGATTGCCCGTGCCCTGCTGGGGCAGCCCAAGCTCCTGCTGTTGGACGAGCCCACCGAAGGGATTCAGCCCAACATCGTGCAGGACATTGAGTCCGCGGTGCGCCGGATCATTGCTGAGACCGGCATCGGTGTTCTGCTTGTCGAGCAGCACCTGCACTTCGTTCGCCAGGCCGATCGCTACTACGCGATGCAACGGGGGGGCATCGTGGCCAGCGGTCCCACCGGTGAGCTCAGTCAGGACGTAGTCAATCGCTTCCTCAGCGTCTGAGCTCAGTCCGCCAGGAGTGGATCAAAGAGCGCTCTGACCTCTTCCAAGCTGAGGGGAGTCAGAGCGGCTCCATCCACGCTGGTGATGGGCCTGCAGC
>NZ_JAFMKL010000126.1:0-4384 GCF_017852955.1 Vulcanococcus sp. DEBay_Sum22DG08_74 | reverse complement strand
ATCACCGGCACGAACATCGTCGAGAGCACGGAGGTGAGAACGATCTTCTGGGCATCGGTCATCGCCAGTCGTCCGCTCCTTGATGTAGCCATCCTTCCTTTAAATCAATTGGGGCGAAAGGACTCGCACCTGGAAATTAGTGCTCCCAAAACACCTGGGCGACCAATCCGCACTACTGGGCCTCAGATTCCGAGGAAATTTCAGAAGCCTTTCTCACCTAACTGAAAGGACTCAACAGGCACCGGTCCGCGCCAGTTCCGAAACACTGAGGCCAGCACAAGAGGGCCTCGCTTTGGCGCGCCGGCCCAAGCAGGTCAACACGTTCCAAGTCTTGTTCAGAAGCGAGACATGGCCGAAATCTTGGCCAGCTTGTCGGCTGTGAGTCCTTCGAGCTCTTGAAGTTGCAGAAGCCCGTCTTTCACGAGGCTTGCAAAGACAAACAAGATCCCCTCCAGGCGGAAATCAAACCGGCCTTCGATGGTGTGGCGCTCGATGCTCAGGAAGTCATGCAGCGCCCAGACCGAGCTGACATCACCCAGGTTGGAGGCCTTTGATTGCACAGAGGCCACCAATTCCATGACGGCACGGTTGTAGGCCGTCTCAAAGGCAGCTCGAGCAATAGCCTGCTCGCTATCTGTCCAGCTGTCAGTCGCCGCTTCATTCATCTGGCCTGACCTAGCTGTTTCAGACGCTACCGGAGCGGTTCCGCCACTGCGAGCGACCGGTGCAGCGACCGGGCGGCCGGCAGTTCAAACCAGCTCAGGCCTGGGTTGTTGTGGTGTTCACGGTGATAGCCGAAGTGGAAGCAGGTCAGCAGAGACAGCCACGGCGGTAGGTCCAGGCTGATCGGCTGGGCTCGCCGTTCTGGCTGTCGCTGACACCGATGGGGCAGGAACGTGCCGAAGACGAACAGCTGCAGGGAGCTCAACAGCAATGGAAGCGTGATGAAGAGCAGAACGCGCCCGATCGCGACCGCCAGAGGCACCTCGGCTGCCGTTACGGTCAGACCCAGGGCCAGCCCCCAACCAGCCAGTAACAGCAGCATCTGCCTGGTGCTCAGATAGCGCGCCAGGAACTGGCCATACCAACTGATGGCACCGCTCTGCAGGTCGCTTGGGAAATCGGGATCCTGGAGACGCCCCGGTGCACGGTGATGCCGCTGGTGTTGCCGTAGACACCCAGCAAACGGCAAGCCCGCATAAACCAGCAGCGCAAAAGCACCCATGGCGTTGTTCCAGCGGCGGCGTCCTGGGACAAGCAGCCCATGCATGGCGTCATGGGCCACGATGAACAGCCCGGTTTGCAGCTGTGTGCGCAGAAGGACCAACACCACCAAAAGCCACAGAGGGGCTTGGGTTGTGTTGGTCTCCAGTGCCAGGGCCAGGGAGAGTCCCCAGCCCAGGATCAAGCCTCCATTGAGCAGCAGGCTCAACGGGCGAACTTGAGCAGATCGGCCGGTGATGCGAGCAGGTCAATCGCCACGAAGTAGATCTTTCCTTCGGGGTTGAGCAGGAAGCGCCAGGCCACGTTCATACCGATGCCGGCACCGAACCAGGGGGTCTGCACTTTGCCGGTCACCTTGATCTGGGTGAACCCGTCGTTAGTGGGTTCGGCGTAGCCACGCTCAGGCAGAAGCCTGAGGTTCTGGCAGTCCTCGCGGAAGAAACGCAGGATCGCATCGGTGCCCACGATCGGCTTTTGGAACGGAGCCTGAAGAGCGCCGTCGGGCAGGAACAGCTGGATCAGGTTGTCAAAGTCATTGGCGTTGAGCAGATCCATATAGCTGTTCACTGTGGGGTTGATCACCCCCTCGATGAACACCTTCTTGCGCTGCTCTTCCGGAGTGGGAGGAGCAACGGGCTCCATGACCCGCTGACCTTCGCCCTTGGCTGGATCGAAGCCCATGTCCACCACGAAATTGCGCAGCAAGGTGATTTGCTGGCCCTGTTCAACACCCTTGAGGGAGTTGAGGACGGCGGAGGCGTTGGCTGAGAGCTGATAGTCCTCCGGGATCGGAGCCACCTGGCCGGCAGCCATCCACTCACCGAGCTGATACCAGAAGCCCAACTTGATATTGACCGACCAGGTCGCATAGGTCCGGCCGATCTCCGTATCGCTGCGGTTTGCCAGATCACACATCACCTGGCTTTGCTCCAGGAAGCCCATCGCCTTGATGTCGTTGAGGATGCGCTCCGCAAACTGCATCCGGGCGGCAGCAGGGGCAGCCACCGTGATCGTTGTGCCCATCTGGAGATAGGCGTACCAAATCAGGGCGAGCTGATCTTCTGCGCTCAGTAGCGCAAAGCGTGCTGTGATCGCAGGTACAACATCAGCCGAACGCGTCTCCGGGAAGATCTGGGCAGCTTTTTCAAGCGTGAACATGCCGAGCAATCCCGTTGTAAAGGAATATTTCGAACTGTAGGGGACTGTTCGCGCTTTCTGGCTAAAGCGTTGTAACAGCTGTGCTTGTGGCGCTGTTTTGCCGCTTCCTGATCCGACGCCCCTTCCGTTTCTTGGTTGGTCAAGAAACCAGAGGTGGGACGTTCAGGATCAAGGCAGCGATCAAGCGCTCCCCAAGCATCCGCGCCACCAACTGGACACTCGATGGCTGCGAAGAGCGCTACAGCTTGTCGCTGGCCTCTGTTGGCGGTGACGAAATGCGGGAAGACAGGCGTGAGCTTCGTCAGAAGATCCTTGATCACCTCACCCGGGACGACGGTTGGCAGATGCCTCTGGCTCTTGCAAGTGCAGTCGGTTCGACTGACGAGGTTGTCCGTCGGCACGTCAATGTGCTGTTCGGGGAGAGCTTGATCACTCGGCAGCGGGGGCAGCTTGAGGGAAGAGGAGCGTCCATGGCTTTGTGTGCGGAACCCCTCGAGCTGTGTTTTGTCCTGCTCTAGGTGTGCGGGCTTTCCCTCTGCACCCTGATCCCCTTAGGTAGGGAAAATCCAACGAGCACATAGGTAGCCGTACCCATGGCAACGTCTACTGGCGCCGCTTCTATTGACCCGTAACACTGCGGACAACTAGGTAAGGGAAGACATGGCCGGGGGTGGGACTCCGGCTTTTTACTGCGTGGACTTTCAGCTCTTGGTGACGTGATCCCAAAGTCTTCCTGTCAATTTCCCCCAACGCCGAACGGTTGATCGAATTTGTGCGCCCACCACACCACATCAGGGTTCCGTGTACCGCATCGAAGTCCTCACACACCAGGGCTGGAGTCAGACAGAGGAGCACGAACAGCGCGAGCTTGCCGAATTGCAGGCCATGCTCAAAAGCAAGGCAGATGGACAGACCTATCGCGTCACAAGCTCCGGGTTGAGCACTCTGTGCCTCTTCACTAGGAGCGGTTCGAGCTTTTGGGACCTGGATTCAACAGCGGCAGCGTGATGGCGCGTTCGGCAGGTGAGCGACCAGTTGGGCCGTACGAGTGAGTCTCCATGACAGTGGGGCCTTGGATCTGCCGTTGATGAGGTGATGGTTGTTCCCTAGAGGTATCGATAGCCAGGCGGAATTGGACGGGACTTCTGGATTCCGTCACGCCGTCTGTGTTATCTCCCCTGAGGAGGGATCTGGGGCCGGCGAAGCGGCTGGCGGGTTAGGGCTTGGCGCAGCCTCGGGGATAAGGAAGTCGTGCTCCAGGCCCAACGCAAATTGCATTGCTGAACTCGCCCTCTTCAAGCAAGAAGCTGAAGCCGTAGTCCCGCTGCATCCAGACCTGGCCTGTGTTCAACTCGCGCATCTTCAACGCACCTAGTGAGTCCCGGTTTTGGCTGATCGGCAGCAAGGTGAAGATCGGACCGTCTCCATGGGCGAACTCAACCTTCATGCTCTGAGGAATGTCGCCAACGAGGCTGACGGCACACCAAGAGGGGAAAGAATTGATGGTGCAAGGAGTCTTGTAGTGGTCTGTGCGTTGCGGTGGTCGCTCGTCTCTCTGAGCCAGCGCTGGGGCAGCAACCAGCACCCCGGCAAGGAGTGCTAGCGCCGATGTAGTGAGCTTCTGGGTGACCATCTCTCAGTCGTTCTTGGCGCCAGGTTCGCCTTCATGCAGGACGGCCATCACGTTGCAGCCTGGAAAGAGATCCTGTCCAAAAGCTCTGGCCTCCTCAGCACTCGCTGCGTGGACCAACGTCCCGACGATCTCGCCCTTGGAGAGCTCAACAGCCAAGTTGAACAGCTTGCCCACGGATTTCTCTCTTACACCCCGGCTTAGCCACGGATCGGGCAAACGGGGGGATGACGATGGCCAGAGGCTCTTGTCGGCGAATGTGCCTAGGTCGTGGTGTTCACGCCTAAGTCCCACTGCAAGGCAGCGCTCTTTCTGAATCGGGGCGACAGGATTCGAACCTGCTCAGGCGTGCCAGCCCTCACCGCATCCCCC
>NZ_JAFMKL010000027.1:0-18570 GCF_017852955.1 Vulcanococcus sp. DEBay_Sum22DG08_74 | reverse complement strand
GAGCATCCAGGCCAACTGGCCGCCGCCGACGATGCCAATCGCAGGGCCCATGCGCCTGGAGCTCCAATCCATCAATGTCGCATGGTCAGGTCAAGCCGCGGTCGCCGGCGAAGGCAAAGCGAACGAGGGAGAGCAACAGGACAATGACGAACAGGGCCAGGCCGACCGTGCAGGCGTAGCTGATCTCCAGCTCGGCAAAGGCCTGGTCGTAGACGTAATAGACCAGGGTCTTGGTGCTGTTGGCGGGTCCCCCCTGGGTCATCAAATAGACCTCCTCAAAGACCTTTGTGGCCGCAATCGCTGAGATCACCGCCACCAAGGTGACGTAGGGACGCAGCAGGGGCAGGGTGATGTCGAGGTGCTTGCGCCAACCCTCACTGCCGTCGAGCTCCGCCGCTTCGTAGAGGTCAGCCGGGATCCCCTGGAGACCGGCCAGAAAAATCACCATGTAGTAGCCCAGGCCCTTCCAGAGGGTCACGAGCATCACCGCCGGAAGCGCCAGGAGTGGATTGGTCAGGAAACCAATCGGCTCAAAGCCAGGACCCAGGAGGCTGCCGAGCCAGCCATTGATCAGGCCGTTCTCGGCGTAGAGCCAGCGGAAAGCGATGGCCGCCACCACGATCGAGACCAGAACCGGGGTGTAGAAGGCCGCGCGAAACCAATGGATGCCTGGGAGCTGACGGTTCACCAGCACCGCCAGGGCAAGGGCACCGAGCACCACCGGCGGGACCACACCAAACAGGTAGGCCAGGGTTGTCCCCAGGACCTTGAAGAACATCGGGTCCGCCAGCAGGCGGCGCACGTTGGCCAGACCGACAAAACGCAGCGGTTCACTGACATCGAGACCGGTCTGGGTGAAGCTCATCACCAGGGCCATCACCGCTGGGATGAGCACCGACAGGGAGATCAGCAGCAACGCCGGCGCCAGGAAAGCCCAGGCGGTTGAGGAGGAGGCACCGGTGCGGAGGGAACGCTCAGCCATATCGCGCCATTGTGGTGGATCTTTTCCGATCAGCCAGGCGCCCCATGCCCAGTCCAAGCAGCCGCGATCCGCTGGAGGTGCTGCAACGGGTGTTTGGCTACGCCAGCTTCCGCGGCCCACAGGAAGCAATCGTCCGCCACGTGATCGGCGGCGGATCGGGTCTGGTGCTGATGCCCACCGGCGGTGGCAAATCCCTCTGTTATCAGGTCCCCGCGCTCTGCAGCCCTGGGCTGGCGGTGGTGATCTCGCCACTGATCGCCCTGATGCAGGACCAGGTGGAGGCGCTGCAGCAGCTCGGGATTGCAGCCGCCGCCCTGCACTCCGGCCTCGAGGCCGGCGAGAGCCAACGGGTCTGGCGTCAGCTCAGCGACGGCCAACTGGATCTGCTCTATGTCTCACCGGAGCGGCTGCTCAGCGGTGATCTGCTGGAGCGACTGGGGTCCATGCCGCTGGCCCTCTTTGCCATCGATGAGGCCCATTGCGTCTCGCAGTGGGGGCATGACTTCCGGCCCGAGTACCGCCAACTCGATCAGCTCGCGCAGCGCTTTCCCCAGGTGCCGCGGCTGGCCCTGACCGCGACCGCCGACCCGCGCACCCAGCTCGACATCCGCGAGCGCCTGCAGCTGCAGGAGGGCGAGGTGTTTCTGGCCAGCTTCGATCGCCCCAACATTCGCTACCTCCTGCGCCACAAACAGAGCGGTAACGCGCAGTTGCTGCAGTTCCTGGCGGAGCACCGCGGCGAATCGGGGATTGTCTACGCCCGCTCCCGCAGCCGGGTGGACCGCATCGCCGCAGAACTCAAGGCCGCTGGCTTGGATGCCATCGGCTACCACGCCGGCATGGATGCCGAAGCACGGCGCGAGGCCTTGCAGCGTTTCCGCCTCGGCAGTGGTGTGGTCGTCGTGGCCACGATCGCCTTCGGCATGGGAATCGATAAACCCGACGTGCGCTTTGTGGCCCACGTGGACCTGCCCAAAAGTCTCGAGGCCTACTACCAAGAAACCGGCCGGGCCGGTCGCGATGGCCTAGCGGCGGTGGCCTGGATGGCCCACGGCGGAGGCGACATCCCGCAGCTGCGCCGCTTCATCGACGACTCCGGCGCCAGTGAGGAGCAGAAACGCATCGAGCGCGGCAAGCTCGATGCCCTCATCGCCTACAGCGAAGCCAGCGGCTGCCGGCGTCAGGTGCTGCTGCGCCATTTCGGCGAAGAGCTACTCGAGCCCTGCAACAACTGTGATGGCTGCCTGGAGCCCCAGCAGCGCAGCGACTGCCGCGTCGTGGCGCAGAAGGCGCTCTCAGCGGTCTATCGGACAGGGCAGCGCTTTGGCGCGGGCCATGTCGTGGACGTGTTGCTGGGCGGCAACACCGAGCGCATCCGCTCGCTCGGGCACGACCAGTTGAGCGTGTACGGGATCGGCAAGGAGCTGGACCGGGGCCAGTGGCGGGCCCTGCTGCGGCAGCTGGTGAGTCTTGGGGCCCTCCATTCCCCGGAGGACGCCAAGGGGGGGCTGTGTTTCGGTCCGCCCGAGCTGGTGCAGCCACTGCTCAGGGGCGAGCAGGAGCTGGAGCTGGTCCTGCCGCCGCCAGCGAAGGAGCAACGGCGCCGCAGCATCCCGAGCGATGCGGCAGTGGCAGCGGATGACCCGCTGCTGGCGGCCCTGAAGAGCTGGCGACGCGAGCAGGCGCGTGAGCAAGGCGTACCGCCCTATGTGGTGTTCCACGACCGCACCCTGGTGGAGCTGGCGGCGCAGCGGCCCGCCTCCCTCAGCGAACTCGCCGGCGTCAGCGGCATCGGCAACGCCAAGCGTGAGCGCTATGGCACGGCCCTGCTGGAGGTGCTCACGGCAGCAGGCGACCGATAGCCTCAAGCGACAGCAGCGTTGTTCCATGAGCGCCACGGCCGCCGCGATCCGCACCATCGAGGTGGCGCTGAGCGCCAATCCCTATCCCGTGGTCATCGGCCGAGGAGCGCTCTCGACCCTCGGTGAACAGATCCTGGGCCAAGGCATCAAGGCGGGCACCAAGGTGCTGATCGTGACCAACCCCGTGGTCCATCAGCACTACGGGGCGCAAGCCCTGGCCAGCCTGGAGGCCGCCGGGTTTAACGCCAGCCAGCTGGTGATCGAAGCCGGGGAAGACCAAAAAACGCCAGCCACCGTGGGGCTGATCCACGACGCCGCCTTTGCCCGCAAGCTCGAGCGCGGCTCACTGATCGTGGCCCTCGGCGGTGGTGTGGTGGGGGATATGGCCGGCTTTGCGGCGGCCAGTTGGCTGAGGGGAATCGCGGTCGTGCAGGTGCCCACCACCCTGCTGGCCATGGTGGATGCCTCCATCGGCGGAAAAACCGGGGTCAACCATCCCGGCGGTAAGAACCTGATCGGCGCCTTCCACCAACCGCGCTTGGTGCTGATCGATCCCGACACCCTGGCCACCCTGCCGGAGCGTGAGTTCCGCGCCGGCATGGCGGAAGTGATCAAGTACGGCGTCATCGGCGACCCCGAGCTTTTCAACGAACTGGAGGCAGCCGGGGACCGCCTGGCCTCGATGGAGACCCTTCCAAGCGCGTTGCTCCAGAGCGTGCTCGAGCGCTCCGCTGCCGCCAAAGCCAAGGTGGTGGCCGCCGATGAGCGCGAAGGCGGCCTGCGGGCGATCCTCAACTACGGCCACACCCTTGGCCATGTGGTCGAGGCCCTCTGCGGCTATGGCACCTATCTCCATGGCGAGGCCGTCGGGATCGGGATGGTCGCCGCCGGGGAACTCAGCCTGGAATTGGGGCTCTGGAGCGAGGAGGATCAGCGCCGTCAGCGAGCCGTGATCAAAGCGGCGGGGCTGCCCATGGTCTGGCCTGAACTTGATGCAGAGGCGGTGCTGCAGTGCCTCCAAGGGGACAAAAAAGTGCGCGAGGGCCGCGTGCGCTTTGTCCTGCCGACGGGCCTGGGCCACGTGGAGATTCGTGATGACGTGAGCCCCGAGCAGGTGCTCGCGGCCCTGAAGCGCTGCCGCTAACTCAAGGGCGGGTCCTGCAGAAAGTACGGCTGCTGGCTTGAGCCTGGCGAACGCGCAAAGGCCATCCAGCGGAAGTCGCCCAAGGCCGCAGGATCCACGAAACGCAGCAGTGCTTCACGCCGACTGAGCAGTTCAGCCAACTCCGATGGTGCGCCCTGCTGCAGCGCATGCAGGCGCTGGGCCAAGCCCAGCGCCAACAGGGCTTCGCCCTGACGGCGTTGACCGAGGGGGGTCCAACCGGCCGCCAACGCTGAGCGCTCCAAGGTCTCCAAGCAAAGGTGGGCCGTGAGGTCCCACTGGCCCGGCTCCAGCAGCGGGTCATCACTGGCCTGCTGGTTGCGGTAGGCCATCAATGTGCCGCGGCTGCGCTGCGCTGCGTAATAACGCCAGGCCTCATGGGCGTAGTCGATCACGAGCAACTGACCGCTGCTGAGGGACTGGGCGGCCTGCTCAAGCCAGGGGCGCAAACCGACATGCAACTCCGTGCACCAACCGTCCGGACGCTGGGGCCCAGGGGTCAGGGCCTCCAGCTCCTGACGCAGTGCGTCCTCGAGTACAGGCCCAGCCGCAAGCCGCAGGACAGCAGCACCATCGGCGCCCGTCTCCAGCGCCACCCCCTGCAGGCACCAGCGCTCGTTGTGCCAGATGACCCGCTCCACCGCCAGGGCATCCAGCACCTCATGGGCAAGCATCACGCCAGAGCGGGGGCTGGCTTGGAGCTCGTCAAAGGATTGCCAGCAGCATCGCAGCGGTGCATCGGCCAACAGGCCCCGTTGACGCTCTGCCATCCCGGGGTTCGGCTCCACCAGGACCAACTCCAATCGGACCACCAGCTCCGGCGCCTCCCGGGCAATCCCCTGCGCGAGCTGAAGGGCCAAGTGGCCTTCCCCAGGCCCGGTCTCGATCAGGGCTAAGGGGGCTTCGGCCGGCTGCTGCTGGAACCACTGCAACAGCTGCGGCAAGAGCAGCTCTGCAAAATCAGGACCAAGGGACGGGGAGGTGGCGAAATCCCCTGCTGGGCCAACGCGCAGCCGCCCAGCCCCGTAGGCGCCATGGACGGGGTCATGGAGAGCCCAGTCCATGTAGGTCCTGAACGGAACCCAGCCCCCGGCTGCCGCCAGTCGCTCTGCCAGCCAGACCGGAGCTGAATGCAGAGAGGAAGGTGCAGAACTCACGGCGCTGAGGAGGACTCAGGGAGAATGCTCGCCACTGAAGCAGGTGCCATGTTCGAGCCGCGTGCAGCCCAAGCCCTTCGCGGTTGGCTGGTGGGCCTGGCCCTCGGCCTGGTGCTGCTGCTGGGCTGGGGGGCCGCTCCAGCCTGGGCCTACGACAATCCGGACCTGCTGCCCGATCACCCCACACCGGTGATCGACCTGGCCAAGATCCTCACCGACAACCAGCGGGCGGCACTCGAAGCCGAAATCGACGATTTCGAAGCCGTCAGCGGCTGGAAGCTGCGGGTCCTGACGCAATACGACCGCACCCCAGGCCTGGCGGTCAAGGATTTCTGGGGCCTCGATGAGCGCTCCCTGCTGCTGATTGCTGATGAGCGCGGCGGCAACCTGCTCAACTTCAACGTGGGTGATGCGCTGTTTGCCCTGATGCCCCGCACCTACTGGGTGGAGCTGCAAACCCGCTTTGGCAACCAGTACTACGTCCGCGACCACGGCCAGGATGCGGCGATCCTCGATTCACTCCACACGGTGAAGGGCTGCCTTGAAATCGGCGGCTGCCAGGTGGTGCCCGGTCTGCCGCAGGAGCAATGGTTGCTGACGCTGGCCACCTCGATCCTTGGGGGCTTGATCGTTGGGTTTGCGGCCTACCCCCGCAAACCTGAGCACAGCGTGGAATGGGCCTGGGTGCTGCTGCTCTCCCCCCTCTGGGTGATCCTGTTCGGGGTGTTCGGGGTCGCACCGATCATCACCCGCACCTCCGAGCTGTTGCCGCTGGTGCGCAACGCCCTGGGCTTTGTCGGGGCGATCGCCGTGGCTTACCTGATCGCGCAGAACACGATCGGAAAGACCAGGCTGAAGGAGGGCGACCAGGGCTAAGGAGCCCTGGGTTAGATCCCCAGGCTCTTGGGCTTGGGACCGATGCGATCGAGGGCCTGAAGACGGCAGCGCAGGGACTGCACCGGCTCACAGGTGGGGAGCTCAACCACGGGCTCCTGAGGAGCTTCCGCCAGGGTTTTCAGCTGGGCGAGGCTCTGCTCGTAAAAGGCCTTAAGGGCGGTGTAGCGCTTCACCGGTTGGCCGTAATAGCTGTATCCGGCCAGGGTCGGAAACGAGGCCCATTCCGGCGCCAACTTCGCCGCCAACTGGGGGGTGAACTCGCCACGATCGGCTAAAGCCAGGGCCCCGCGGCGCTGGATCAAGAACAGGGCCGCCTGATCCTGCACGTGGGGACCAAAGCCGGCCAGACCAAGCTTCTGACTGGCCATCGTCCAGGTGAAGGGCATGAACTGATAGGCACCCGCAGCGGCGCTGGCGTAGCGACCGGAATAGATCACGCGGTTGGGATGGCGCTCCAGTCCGCCCATCAGACCGCCACCAAACATCACGCGGTAACCGAGATCTTCACCACGGGCCCAGGTGCCCTCAGCGAACCGGATCGTGTTCAGCAGGGCACGGCGCTCGGGCGTGATGACGTAACGGAAGGGACCGCCGGGGCTGATCGTGCCGTCATTGCCATCCAGCATGGCCAGCCTTGAGCGGGGCATGGCAGGAGCCCGAGGCACCGGAGGGAGGGCCGGCAACAGGCTGACGTCACTGGACTCGCTGACCTGGGGCTTGAGCTTGCCGGCATCGGCAAGGGCAGGCAGCGGAGCCAGAGCCAGGGCAACGCCGGCCAGGGAGAAGAGAGGAAGGGCGAGGGTTGAACAGACAGAGCTCGAAGGAGCAATCGACTTCGAGGGGATCTGAGTGGTCAAACCAACAAAGGCAAAGAGCAGCGCACGGAAAAGGGACACCCTGGAGGGTGCACGACCTGCGCACCGAATCAAAAAGCTGTCTACGTGGGGCAGGAAAGCTATTTCCTGCCGAGGTATGGCAACTAATTAATTGGATGCAGAGAGTTTGCCTATCAAACCGTCAAACAGGCAAGTCATTCATACCAGTGCAATAACCGTCCACCAGCATCAAGAACTGCGCGACCGTGTTCGCATCACTCTTAATCACAGTTTGTGGTGACAAAAAGAACAAAAGGCTGAAAGTTTCAGCAGATCAGCACCTCAAGTCCGAAGCCAAGGCGATCAGGAGCCGAGCCGCCTGATCGGCCCCATCGGGAGACAGGCCGGATCCGCTGGCCGGGATCAACGGCTGATCCAGCTGCCATTCCCCTCTCTCCAACTGCGCCCGGCTCAACAGGCGATGGGGAGCATGCCGTTGCAGCGCGTCCTCGAGGACCTGGGCCTCAGCAAAGCCCTCGCGATGGACCAGGTGAATGCCAAGCCCCAGGGCCATGGCCTCACAGAAGGTGCTGTAGCCGGGCTTCGTGATCACGCGCGTGCAGAGGGGCATCACCTCCAGGGGGCGGAGATCCTGCGGGAGAACGCTGACGTTCTTGGCCTCGCAGTGCAGCCCGGGATCACTCACTAGAAAGTGGTGGTCTGGCCAACGGGCAAACAGCCCAGGGTTGAGCTGGAGGCCCAATCCACCGAATCCCATCAGCACGGTCCGATCTGGGGCTGCGCGCAGATTCAGTCGATCGCGCACCGCTGCTGAATCCAGGCGCGGACGACCGGCGGTGAGACCGACGTCATGGGAGGGGAGCCCCCAGTCCATCTCCATGGCCAGGGGGCAGCGAATCAAAGCCGTTCCCTGGCGGTAGAGCCCCAGGGCCCGCTCTGCCAGGGCCGTAAAGGAACCACCCATGGGCCGGTAGATGGCATCCCAGCCGAAATTGCCCATCCAGATCAACGGGGCGGCGAGGGCCCTCGCCAAACGGGCCGCATCGGGGGGGACATCCGCGAGCAACACAACCGGTTCAGCCTGCTCTCTTAGCCAGGCCAGCTCCTGCTGAATCTGTTGGGGCAAGCGCTCGTCCAGGGCCTCCAGCGCCGCCAGGGTCGCGTCTGGATCAGCCCCGAGGGCATCGGCCTGGATCACTCCGACATCCCAGCGCAGGGGGCGGTGTTCAAAGGGAATCTCCTCGAAGGCCAAGTCGAGAAATCGAGCCGGCAGGGGCGTCGAGAGCACGATCCGCCAGGACGGCTGCAACCGGTGCAGGGCGCTCAAGACAGAGGCGACGCGGGAGCCATGGCCAAAGCCATGGCCGCTGATGCAGACGTAGATCAGCACCGTCTAAACGTCCTCCGCGCGATAGAGCGTCTGGCGGTAGAGCAGGGCGCCGGCATGGCTGAACCAGCGATGGGAGACCTCCTGCAGCACGCCGCCCTGGAACTCCACCCAACTGAAATGGCGCAGGGCACGACCCTGGGCGTCCTCGCTGTGGCGGGGGACAAACGCGGTATTGAGATAGGCCGTCCCGGATCGATCCCGGCAGAAGCTCTGACGCTCCCCCTGACCGCGTTTCAGCCGGTGATGCATGTGGCCAAACACCACCAACGGCAGAGGACGACTGCGGCGAATGCGATCGATCGCCAGGGCTAAATCCTGATCGCCCCAATCACAGGCCGGGGCCTTCCAATCGCGGCCGCAGGGATCGGAGGCCTCGCTACCCAGACCCGTCGGGCCGGAATGGGCCAAAACCACCAGAGGGATCGAGGGATCAGCCCGCAATGCCGCTGCAGTGATGCGCTCGGCAGACTCCTCGACGCCCACCGGACCAAAGACCGCCTCGGCGGCGCGGTTGAGGTAATGCCCCCCTCCGGCACTGGCCGGACGGGCTCCCACGACAGCCAGCCCCGGGGGCTGCAACTCCCGCAGGCCCCAGCCGCAGTGCAGATCCCCCAGAAGCGTCAACTGCGCCTGAAGGGTGCGGCCACTGGCATCGCGGCCGGTGTCGTGGTTGCCAAGGATGCAGGCCAAGGGCAAGGCCAGGCGCGAGAGACGCTTGGGGATGGCCTGCTGGCCGTCGCTGAGGTCGCCCACGACCAGCAGGGCGTCCGGTTTGACCTGGGACAGAACCTCCTCATCCAGGCCGTCCCATTGGCCATGCAAATCTCCGGCGATGGCAATGCGGAGGGGGGCCAAGCGGTGCCTAGGCTTCCGCCATCCTGCACCACTTAGGGCCAGATCCTTGGTTTTCGCGGCAGCCCAGAACACCCCCTCCGGTTGCCCTGCTCACCGGGATCTACCGGAGGCCATTGCCGCCTTGAAACGGCAACGCAATGCCGTGATCCTGGCCCACTACTACCAAGAGCCAGAGATTCAGGACATCGCCGACTTCATTGGCGATTCGCTTGAGCTCTCCCGCAAGGCAGCGGCCACCGATGCCGAGGTGATCGTCTTCTGCGGGGTGCACTTCATGGCCGAAGTCGCGAAGATCCTCAGCCCCCAGAAGACCGTGCTGCTGCCGGACCTGGAGGCGGGCTGCACCCTGGCGGATGCCTGCCCAGCCGATGGCTTCGCCCAGTTCCGGGCCGAGCATCCCGACCACCTGGTGGTCAGCTACATCAACTGTTCGGCTGCAGTCAAAGCCCAGAGCGACCTGATCTGCACCAGCAGCAATGCCGTCGATCTGGTGAATCAGCTCCCCGCTGATCAACCGATCCTGTTTGCGCCGGACCAAAACCTGGGGCGCTGGGTCCAGAGCCAGAGCGGCCGGGAACTCACCCTCTGGCCGGGTAGCTGCATCGTTCACGAAACCTTCAGCGAGCAGGGCCTGCTGCAACTGAAACTGGATCACCCCAAGGCAGAGGTGCTGGCCCATCCGGAGTGCCAGCAGCACCTCCTGGACCACGCCGACTTCATCGGCTCCACCAGCGCCCTGCTACGGCGTTCCGAAGCCAGTGCAGCCCAGGAGTTCATCGTCCTGACGGAACCAGGAATCCTGCATCAAATGCGCAAGGCTGTTCCAGGCAAGGCGTTCTTTGAGGTCCCCGGCGCCGATGGCTGCAGCTGCAACGCCTGCCCCTACATGCGTCTGAACACGCTTGAGAAGCTCTGGCAATGCCTGGAGTCGATGGAGCCGCGCATCGAGATGGATGAAGCGATGCGCCTGCGGGCCCTCGCACCGATTCAAAAAATGCTCGAGATGAGCCGCTAATAGCTGTAGTTCGCCACAAAGAGGCTGCTGTCATCCGAGGGTTCGGATCCAGCGACGTAGCTCCCCAGGCTGGCGGCGCCGTTGGCACGGGCCCGGGCCATCAGGGCGGCTTGCCCCGCCTTGAGATCCGATCCTGCCCAGTGCTTGATGCAGGAATGCTGGAGGGCCCGGCCATAGGAGAAGCCCAGGTGCCAAGGGGCTCCAGAGGCCGCCTGGTTCACGGCGTTGAGACAGAGGCTCGCGTCCTCTTCGCTGAGGCCCCCGCTGAGGAACAGGATCGCGGGTACGGCCGAGGGAACCGTGCGCATCAAGGTGCGGGCCGTGAATTCACCCACCTCTTCGGCCGTGGGTTGCTGGGTGCAGGACGCCCCTGCGCAGGTCATCGACGGCTTAAGCAAGCTGCCCTCAAGAAAGACCCCATTGACCGCCAGGGCTTCGTAGGTGGTGCGCAACACCCATTCCTGGACCGCGGCGGTCGTGGTGATGTCGTGCTCACCGTCCATCAGGATCTCCGGCTCCACGATCGGCACGAGGCCCTGCTCCTGAACGGTGCGGGCATAGCGGGCCAGTCCCCAGGCGTTCTCTTTGACGGAGAGCTCTGACGGCGAGCCATGGGAGCTGATCTGCAGCACCGCCCGCCACTTGGCAAAGCGTGCACCGCGTTCGTGGTAGCGCGCTGCACGCTCCGCCAAGCCCTTTAGGCCGGTGCACCAGGATTCGCCCTCTAAGCCGCCGGCCAAGGGCTCCACCCCCTGATCGACCTTGATCCCGGGAACGATGCCCTGGGCCTTGAACAACTCGACAATCGGTCCCCCACCGGCCTCAGTCGTGCTGTCTTGAAAGAGGGTTTCTTCGAACAGAATCACGCCAGAGATGTGCTCGCTGAGGCCCTCGGTGGTGGCCAGAAGACTGCGGTAGGCGCGCCGGTTCTCCTCGCTGTTCTCCAGTCCGATCGCATCAAAACGCTTGCCGATGGTTCCGGTGGATTCATCCGCCGCCAAGAGTCCAGTTCCCGGGGCTGCCAGGGCAGCAGCAGTACTGGCCAGCTCATCACGAAACGCTTGCAGGGCCATGCCAGGGCAGCAGGGGGTCCCCCCTAGCTAGCGAGAAAACGCGGTGCTGGGAGCTGGGTGGTCATGATTCAGGCCGATGACGCCCGCCAGCGCCCATGCCCCTCGCCCCAGGCGGCCTGCTGCAGCTCACCCGAGAAGGGCTGTACTGCGCGGCAGCTGGTGCCTGGATCGATCCCTGGCGGCCAGTCCCCAGGGCCCTCATCACCCATGCCCATGCCGACCACGCCCGGCCGGGATGTGGGGAGTACTGGGCCGTGGCCTCGAGTGAGGGGATCCTGCGGGAGCGGCTGGGGGCCGAGATCAATCTGTTGCCGGTGGGCTACGGGGACCTGAACCGCATTGGCGACGCTCGGGTCTCCTTTCACTCGGCCGGACATGTCCTCGGCAGTGCCCAAATCCGACTGGAAGCCGGCGGAGAGAGCTGGCTGGTCAGCGGCGACTACAAGCGCTGCGCCGACCCCAGCTGCGCACCCTTTGAGCCCGTTCAGGCCAACGTCTTCATCAGCGAAGCCACCTTTGGCCTTCCCATCTACCGCTGGCAAAGCGGGGCGGAGGTGGCCCGTGAAATCGTCAACTGGTGGCGCGGCGCGCCGGACAAGCCTTCGGTGCTCTTCTGCTACGCCTTTGGGAAGGCACAGCGGGTGCTCGCCGAGCTGCAGCGACTCGGCATCGAGGAGACGGTGCTGCTCCATGGCGCCGTCGATCGACTGATGGCGCCCTACCGCGAGGCGGGGGTTGCCATGCCACCGACGATGGCTCTCTCCCAGTTGCCCAAGGATGAATCCCTCGCGGGACGCCTGGTGATTGCGCCGCCGGCGGCCCACCGCAGCCGGGGGCTCAGTCGCTTGGCGAAGGCCCAGAACGGCTTTGTGAGCGGCTGGATGGCCGTACGGGGAGCACGGCGCCGGCGCGGCTATGGCCGCGGTTTCGTGATGAGCGATCACGCCGACTGGTCCGGACTGGTGCGAACCGTTCAGGACAGCCAAGCCCAGCAGGTCTATGTGACCCATGGTCAGAGCGCCGTGCTCTCGCGCTACCTCAAGGAGGTGGAGGGCATCAGCGCTGAACCCCTCGAGGGGGCCTTTGAAGCCGAACGCTTCGATGAGGAGGAGACGCCATGAAGGCCTTCTCCGCACTCTTCGCTGAACTCGATGGCACCAGCAGCACCACCGCCAAGCTGGAGGCCCTGGAGACCTATTTCCGCTCGGCTCCTCCGGCTGATGGGGCCTGGGCCCTGGCCCTGCTCTTGGGCAAGCGCCGCAAGCGCTTGATCACCGGCCGGCGCCTGCGCGAAATCTGCCTGAAGGCCCTGGCGCTGCCGGATTGGCTGTTCGAAGCCTGCAGCAACCAGGTGGGGGATTCGGCCGAAACGGTCTCCCTGCTTTGGGGCCAACACCAAACGGATCCACCAAGGCAGGGCCCAGAGAGAAGCCTGGGGGACTGGATGGAGCAGGTCCTCCCGAAACTGGCTGCAGCGGAGGGGGAGGAGCAGGAGGCCGCGGTGATTCGCTGCTGGCAAACCCTGCCCAACAGCGAGCTCCTGTTGATCAACAAGTTGCTCAGTGGTGGTTTCCGCGTCGGGGTCTCCACCGGGCTGGTGACCCGCGGTGTCGCCCGCAGCGCCGATCTCGATGAAGCCCTCATCGCCCATCGCCTGATGGGCGGGTTCACACCCTCGGCTGAGAGCTTCACCGCGCTGACCGCAGCCGCGAGTGATGGCGATGCCCTGGCGGCGAGGCCCTATCCGTTTTTTCTCGCCAGCCCAATCGAACTCGAGCAGATCCAGCAGACCCCTGCGGACCAGTGGCAACTGGAGTGGAAGTGGGACGGCATCCGCGGTCAGCTGATCCACCGCAGTGGCGGTTGCAGTCTCTGGAGCCGCGGCGAGGACCTGATCAATGAGGCCTTTCCGGAGCTGATCAGCCTCGCTGAGACCTTGCCGCAGGGAACGGTGCTCGATGGGGAGGTCTTGATCTGGCAGGCCGAGGCCCCAGCCCCAGAACCCTTTGCCACCCTGCAGCGGCGCCTCGGACGCAAGGCCCCGAGCCGGACCCTGCAAAAGCAGTGCCCAGCGGCCTTCATGGCCTACGACCTGCTGGAGCTGGAGGGATGTGATCTACGGCAAGCGCCGCTGCAGGAGCGCCGTGAGCAGTTGGAAACGCTGGTTCAACGCTGGAGCGACGCCCGAGCGCACGGCGAGGAGCGGTCACGCTTACGCCTCTCCGAGACCCCTGCCCTCAAGGGCTGGAGCGAGCTCGAGCCCCTGCGGGAGCAAGCGCGGGAGAAAGGGGCCGAAGGGCTGATGCTCAAGGCGAAACCCTCCCCCTACCTCGTGGGTCGCAAGCGCGGGCACTGGTGGAAACACAAGCTCGAGCCCTTCCACCTCGATGCCGTCCTGCTCTACGCCCAATCCGGGAGTGGTCGGCGAGCGAACCTCTACACCGATTACAGCTTTGGGCTGTGGAATGACGAGGGCGAGTTGGTGACCTTCGCCAAGGCCTACTCGGGCCTCGACGATGGCGAGATTCGGCAAGTGGATCGCTGGATCCGGGCCCACACCACCGAGCGCTTTGGTCCGGTTCGAGCGGTCGAGCCGACCCTGGTCTTCGAGCTGGCCTTCGAAGGTCTGCAACCCTCCAAACGTCACAAGTGCGGCCTGGCGGTTCGCTTCCCGCGCATCAGTCGCTGGCGCCAAGACAAACCCGCCTCTGAGGCCGACAGCGTCGCCAGTGCCCTGGCCTTGATGGAGGGGCGATGACCAGCGCGCTTCAGCCGATCGAAGCCTGGTTCCAAGAGCAAGGCTGGTCACCCATGGCCTTTCAACAGGAGGTCTGGAACGCCTACCTCCAGGGCCAGAGCGGATTGCTGCAGGTGCCGACCGGCTCAGGCAAGACCTACGCCGCCGTGATGGGGCCCATCGCCGAGATGCTCCAGGAGCCAGGCCAAGGCAAGGGCCTGCGCCTGTTGGTGATCACGCCCCTGCGGGCCCTCTCGCGGGATCTGGCCCTGGCGATTGAGCAACCGATTGAGGCCATGGGCTGGCCGATTCGTGTCGGAATCCGCAATGGCGACACGGCGACCTATGAGCGCAGCAAGCAGCTGCGCACCCCACCGCAAATCCTGATCACCACCCCGGAATCGCTGAGTGTGCTGTTGGCCAACCCCAAGGCACCGGCGTTATTCGAGGGGCTTCAGGCCGTCGTCATTGACGAGTGGCATGAGCTGATGGGCAGTAAACGGGGCAGCCAGTGTGAGCTGTGCCTGAGTTGGCTGCGGCAACAACGGCCCAAACTGCGCACCTGGGCGATCAGCGCGACGATCGGCAACTTGGAGGAGGCAGCTCAGGCAGCCCTTGGGGCAACAGGCAGCAAGCCCCTGATCGTCTCGGCGCAACTGCAGCGGGAGACCGCCATCCGCAGCCTCTTGCCCGAGCAGATCGACGGATTCCCCTGGGGGGGCCACCTCGGACTGCGGATGTACGAGGAGTTAATTGCGGGACTCGATCCCGCCATCAGCACGCTGCTCTTCACCAACACCCGCAACCAGGCCGAGCGCTGGCACCAGTGCCTGCGCTTCGCCTGCCCGGAGATGGAGGACGCCCTGGCCCTGCACCACAGCGCGATTGATCGCACGGAACGGGAGGCCATCGAAGCGGCCGTCAAGGCGGGGGATCTGCGCTGGGTGGTCTGCACCAGCTCCCTGGACCTGGGGGTGGACTTCCAGCCGGTGGAGCGGGTGGTGCAGATCGGCAGTGCCAAAAATCTGGCGCGGCTGCTGCAGCGGGCCGGGCGCAGCGCCCACTGCCCCGGTGGGACGTCGCAGGTGCTGTTCATGCCCACCAACGCCTTGGAGCTGCTGGAGGTCAGTGCCATGCGCCGGGGCCTGGCCAGTGGCTTGGTGGAACACCGCAAACCACCGGAACTCCCCCTCGATGTCCTGCTTCAGCATCTGGTCAGCCGGGCCTGCGGCCCGGGGTTTGAGCCCGAGCAAGAACTCGCGACCGTTCGCAGCAGCTGGAGTTTCCGCAACCTCAGTGAGGCGCAGTGGCAGTGGTGCCTGGACTTTCTCGAGCACGGCGGCCAATGCCTGGGGGCCTACCCCCGCTACCGCAAGTTGGTGCGCTGCAGGCCAGACAGCGATGAGCCGGCAGAAGCGGGCCAGCCCTATCGCTACCGGGTGCTCGACAAGACCATCGCCCGCCATCACCGCTTCAACATCGGCACGATCACCGCGGATCGCTCCGTCACCGTGCGGTTTGTACGGGGCGCTGTCATCGGTCATGTGGAAGAGGCCTTCATCGGACGGCTGAAACCGGGCGATGTCTTCTTCTTTGCCGGGCGGCAACTCGAGTTCGTGCGCCTGCGGGAGATGACTGCTCAGGTCAAGGCCACCAGCCGCAAGAGCTCCACGGTTCCAGCCTGGGCCGGAGGACAGATGGCCCTCTCTGATCTGCTGAGCGAACACCTGCGGGAGGAGGTCGATCGTTGTGCCCAGGGCCTGAGCGATGAAGCGGAGCTCGACACACCGGAATTACGGGCGCTGGAACCACTGCTGCGCCGCCAGGCTGATCTTTCACGCATTCCCAGGCGGGAGCAGATCCTGCTGGAGGTCTGCTCGAGCCGTGAGGGCAGCCATCTCTTCGTCTTCCCCTTCGAAGGGCGCTTTGTCCATGAAGGCATTGGTTTTCTCTGGGCCTGGCGCCTGGCCCGTTATCGCCCCAGCACGGTCACGGTCTCGATCAACGACTACGGCTTTGAGCTGCTTGCCCCCAAGCGCTACCCCTTTGACGAGCTGATTGAGCTCCATGGCGATGAGCTACTCGACGTCGCCAACCTGGACGCCGACCTGGAGCAGGCCCTGAACTTCTCAGAGCTCTGCCGCCGCCGCTTTCGCTCCATTGCCCAGGTCAGCGGCCTGGTCACCCAGGCCATGCCCGGACAGAACAAAACCGGCGGTCAACTGCAGATCAGCGCCGCCCTGCTCTTTGACGTCTTTCAAAAACACGAGCCGGATCACCTGCTGCTGGAGCAGGCCCGCCGTGAGGTGCTGGAGGAGCAACTCGAGACGCAACGCTTGCGCGCGGCACTGGAGCGAATGGCCTCCAGTGAATGGCTGATGGAGCGCACCCAACGCCCGGGGCCACTGGCCTTTCCCCTCCTGGTCGAGCGCCTGAACAATCGACTCAGTAATGAGTCAGTGCTGGACAGGGTTCAGCGCCTGATTTCAGAAGCCACAAGGGCGGAGCGGTAGCCCTCTGAGTCACCGCAAGTGAAAACCACCCTCCTCGCAACCCTTCCCGGCATCGGCATCGCTGCACCCGCCAACGCCGACATCTACACGCACTCCTCCTACGGACCTGGCGACCCGCCGCCCTGCACTTGAAGCTTCTGTATGGACGCACGACGTGAAGCCTGGGCCAAGCAGCGCGACATAACCGAGCTGGAGCCGCACTAAAGAAAACGCCGTCCGAGCCGGGGAGTGCCATAGCTCCCTCAACAACACCCCTCAGCGCACGTTCTGCTCCACCCAGCAAGCTGGTCTTTAAGTAGCTGAAACAAGCTGGTAATCGGGGAAGGTAGAACAAATAAGTCGCGAGGGAAACCTTCGATGTCCCTCAAAAGACCCTTTTGCGCTGCGGCTGCAACGGTTTGTGCATTTTCGACTCTCCCTTCGGTTAATGCCGAGCCTGTCGTAGATCAAGGGTCAGCTGAGGACCTTGGGGTGATGAGCATCAGCCTCAAGGAGATCGTCAAACCTCAAGTCGGCATCCAGGCACGAAGCCAGGGTGCTGGCACGCCAAACATGGCAGGCATCGGAGCTTTCCTTCCATTGCTCAAAACAAAGAACAGTGTGTTGTTTGCTGATATACAAGGCAACGTCAACTTTCCCGACGTTGGCGAGATCTCGAGTGTTGTAAATACGACCATTTCAGGGTCCGCAATCTCGTCATCATCACGACTTGGACTACGTTGGCTGAATGGCGATCGCAATTGGATGTATGGCTTGAACGCTGGCTATGACACTCGACCTGTGACCAGCAGCGGAATAAATAGTGGGACTAATATTGGCGGCGAAAAGACATTCTTGTTTCAGCAGGTTGGCATTAATGTCGAGGCTATTTCGGAAAAGCTTGCTTTGGATGCCTACGCTTTACTGCCTGCATCCGAAACCCAGCATAAACTTGATGACTCATATCAAGTTGACGAGCTGACCACGCTTGGGATCAACATAGGTCGCCACTTGAATCCCAATTTAAAGGCGTCCATTGGGTACTACCTGCAGCTCAATCCTGCCGAAGAGGAGTCTGATGGATCTGGTGTACTTGGTCGCTTATCGTATGCGATCGATAGCTCCACTCTCATTGGAGCCAGTGTTACTTACGACAAAGAATTCAAGACAAAAGCGTCGTTTGATATCACATGGAGATTCAAGACTAACTCACAAGAAAGTGGAGCACCATTAACTGATTCAGTGGTTGTATCAGCGTTGTCGGCAGCACCTCCCAATCGCGACATACGCATAGAGATTGAGTAGGCAATCCGCTTCTCTCGCTAACTGATCAAGGTCTATTAAGCCGTTTTCCCATGCTCCCTCGTCGGGTTCTATCTGCTGGTCTTGTTTCGGGTCATCCGAAGGCCCGCAGCTTGTCTAGTGTCAGGGCCGAAGTTCCTAGGCTGGTTTAGACACAGGATTCAGTCAGCTAGTGCCGATTAAGAGCATTGCAGCGGCAGCAAGAGAGCGTGGGTATCGGAGCCGCTCAAGCCTTCAGATCTTGATGGATGACGGCTACTTAGATGTCTTCATCTCACTGAATGAGAGGGGTCATCGCTTGATTGCGCGGGGCAATCGGCTAAAACAAAGTCTTAGGGGCGATGTTTCCACTTGGAGTAATCGGAGACGATGCTCGGCAGTGACTCCGCAACGACCCCGAAGACCAAGAGGAACAGGCTCAACTGAAGAACGGGGTCAAGACGCCAGCCCTGAAAGAAGAGCAGCACCCCGCAGAGCGGCAACATCAGAAAGCGCCCGACCGCTTGCAGAACGACCAGGGCTGCTTTTGCGAGGACAGCGGGTGACCAGTCAGCTCCGCGCTGGAGAGTGAAGAAGATCTGGGCGATCGATAAAGGAGCGGTGGCCAGGCCGTAGAAGACGAGGAAGAGTCCAACCAACGACGTCCAGTTCAGGAGTGCACCAACCATGGACAGACCTTCGCTGTTGACCTTCTAGCCGCAGATCAGCGGCTGATCAGCCCATCGTCATCGGCGGTGTCTGAAGCCATTGAGGCGCTTCGCTCCGAGGGCATCAGTAGCCGTACCGCAGTCTGCGGACTTCCACTTCAAG
>NZ_JAFMKL010000125.1:0-4505 GCF_017852955.1 Vulcanococcus sp. DEBay_Sum22DG08_74 | reverse complement strand
GTGCCCTTTTACATCCGGGCTGTTTACAACATTGTGATTCCCAGTGAAAACCTCTTCACGGGAGCCTGGCTGTTCCTTGGCGTCTTGTTGTTGTTTGGTCTGGATTGGACCTTGCGTCAATGGAGAAGCAGTCAGTTGGCGCAGCTGGCGGCACGCCTTGATGCCTTATTGGGCGTGAAGCTGATTGAGAAGACGATCGGACTGGACTCCAACCAGACTGAAACCTTAGGGACTCGCAGCTACCGCAATCGGCAGCGCAATCTCGATGCGCTATTGGTCTATTTGCAAGGACCGCTTGCCCTGGCCCTGCTGGACTTTCCCTTTGTCCTGCTCTATCTGGCTGCGATTGCACTGATCGCAGGCCCCTTGGTCTTGATCCCCTTGGTCTTGATGGGCATCACCGCCATCTTGGTCCTGGTGATGTCTCGTTATTACGGCGTCGCTGCTGATCTCAGCCTCTCCAGTGAAATCGGAATTGCTCAGGCGCAGCAGGAGTTGGTGAGCCGCTTTTTGGAGGTGAAGCAATCCAGTTTGGAGTGGGTCTGGCTGCAGCGTTTGCGTGGTCTCTCGGCTCAGAGCACCAGTAGCGCACTGACGATCAACCGCCAATTGGGGCGCCTGCAGGTGGTTGTCAGTACCGCATCTCAGCTGGCCGGGGTGTTGACTCTGGCGTTTGGCGTTTGGCTCGCTTCGAACAGCGAAGAGGGTGCCGCTGCCATGGGCACTCTGATTGCCGCAATGTTCTTCGTCTGGAGGGTCTTTACACCCTTCCAGCAGTTGATGAACGCGATGTTGCGTTTGAGTTCGATGCGCAAGCAGTTCGCTCAACTGGATCAGTTTTTCAAGCTTCGTCAATCCACCCGGATGGCGGCTGAATCACCGCATCATCGGCTCTATGGCTCGGTCCTCTTGGATTCCGGCACCTGTCGATTGGGTCGTGACAGCAGTTTGGCTTTGACGCGGGTCTCCCTCTCGGTGGAACCCGGCCAAATCCTGGCTCTGACGGGGAAAGCCGGTTGCGGCAAAAGTGCGGTGTTGCGGGTGATTGATCAGCTGTATCCGCTCTCCAATGGCTCATTGCTCTTTGACGGTGTCGACTATCGCCAGTTCAGTCCTGATCTGATTCAAAGCAACATCGCTTTCGTGATGGAGCGCTCAGAGCTGCTGCCTGGGACGGTGCTCTCCAACCTGATGGCGATGAATCCTGACGTGACGCCACCCCACGTGCGCTCGATTTGCGAACGCATCGGGATCTTGGACTATCTGGAATCATTGCCTGACGGGCTCGACACCTCCCTGGATGAGGCATTTGTTTATCAGCTGCCCCATGGGGTATTGCGTTTGTTCTCCCTGGCGCAGGCCCTGATTAAAGACACCCCAATCCTGTTGATCGACGACCTCAGTCAGGGGTTATCTCCGGATCAATTCCAAATCTTTCTCGAGGCCCTTCCCTCTTTTCGGGTGTCGTTCTTCAGCGGCCACCCGCGCAGTGTTGTCATCGCCACCGACAACCGCTTGTTACTTGAGAAGGTCGATCAGCTCTGCATTCTCGACAAAGGGGTGACCACCTTCCAGGGCACTCCCGAGGAGTTACGCCAACGGCTTCAAAACAGGCCCTAGATCCAATCCACCGTTCACCATTTTCTCTTCATGCCATGACTTCCTCCTCTGTCAACGCCAACCCTGAGCCAAGCAAGGATGAGGGCGCATCCTCCCCCCCCTCTGCCGGCTGGTTCGCCAAGCTTCCTGGTTTGGATCAATCCGACGTGGCGGCGTTGGTTGGACATCAGCGCTTATCCCAGGCCCTTGATCTCGAGCAAAAGCCGGACAACCGTCACCTGCGCTTGTCCTTGTACTTCCTCGGTGGTGCAGCAGCTTTGTTTGTCCCCTGGGCGGCCCTGACTCCGTTGACTCAGGTCGTTCAGGCTTCCGGTGAGGTCGTGCCAGAGGGTGCGGTGAATGTGGTCCAGCACCTAGAGGGAGGGATTGTCTCCAAGGTGGATGTCCGCGATGGCCAGGAGGTCAAAGAGGGAGAGGTGTTGCTGGAGCTCAGCCCCAAGTTGGTGGGCAGCGAATATGACGCAGCTGAGCAGAAGCTCAAGAACCTGTTGCTGCAGCAAAAGCAACTGCAGGCGGCGATTCGTGGTGACGCAACCCTCTCAGTTGGCGATCTCCAGGGGATAGAGCAGGGCAACAAGGTCAGTGCTGCCCAGCAACAGCTCTTGACCAGCCGCCTTGCCAATCGAGCTGATCAGCTGGCCGCTGCTCGGGCCACGGTGCAGCAGAAGCAGGCGGAAGTCGAGGGGTTGAACGAGCAGATCAATCTCCAAACCCAGCAGGTTGCGATGTGGGCGTCGCTTCAGGAGTCCGGCGGGGCCTCACGGTTGCAGTTGCTCCATACCAAGACGCAGCTGGCGGAGATGAAGGGGGCGCGGAATGAAGCGCGCAAGGCCTTGAGCCAGGCCCAAGCCAACCTGAAGGGCGTGGAATCCGGCCTGCATTTCGAGAACAACTCACAAATTGCAGAGTTGGTGAGCGAAGAGGCTGTGGTGGCAGAAAACATCAAAAAAGTGCGCAACCAGCTCGAGCGCACCAAGGTCACGGCCCCGGTCAGTGGGGTGATCAGCGACCTGCGCTACAAGGCCCCGGGTGCTGTGGTGGGTCCAGGTGCTGTGGTTCTGCAGGTCGTTCCGACTGGCAGTAAGAAGTTGGTGGAGGTGCGGGTGCCATCCAAAGACATTGGCTTTGTGAAGGTGGGGCAGCGAGTGGACGTGAAGCTCCAGCCGTTTGATTCCACCATTTATGGATCTGTGCCCGGCAAGGTGCTGAGTTTGGCTGGAACCACGGTGCAAGATCCGGATACCCGTGCCTACTACTACCTGGCACGGGTGGAGCTGGACCGGCAGTTTGTGGATCAGCGCCGCAAGACATTTCCGATTCAAGCGGGGATGCCTCTGGTTGCGGATATCCAGGGGCAACGCCGCAGCGTTCTGCGTTATCTCTTCCAGCCGTTCACTCGGACGATGGATTCAGCACTACGGGAGAGTCGCTAAAGACCTCTCTTCTGCTTGTCTCGCTCGATCATCTTCCTTCAGATCCCGCCCTACATGCGGGATCTGGCAGTCCTCTTTTCATCTCCTTTAGATTCGCCTTGATTCTTAACCACCGGCGCTACTTCTTTCCCTTCCGGCGGCAACCGACGTCAATACCTTGGCAATAGATGTGCGCTTCGGCGTAGGGATCGATGCCAGCAGAAGAAGGACTCGGTTTTGCTCTCAATCCCGGTGGCGATGCCCAGGCGGCAGAAACCGATCGGGACATGGCGGGCAACGTCCAGGACCGGAAGGTGCCCGATCCACACGGTGAGTTTGTTCTGCCAGGCGGGGCCGAGGCGTTTCAGAACATTCCCTACGAAGGGATTCCGGAAACGGTGGACCAGCCGCCACCGCCAGAGGTTGTGGCCAAGCCCACGATCCCTGGTCCGCAGTATGCACCGCAGGGCAGCAGTGGGGGCATCCCGTTGTTCCTCACGACCACCACTGAGGAGTCCCAACCGGCATTAGTCCCGCAGCAGCCGCCTGGTCAGCCACCGACGGGGGTTGCAGCGACACCGTTTCAGCCTTTAGCTGCTGCAGCCGACGCGGTTGAGGCGGCTCCATCATCCGATCCTCCAGTTGATCCCAATCCGCCGACCATCGATGCTTCTGACTTGGGTGAAGCGCTGACGTTTGACGGCGGCTTAAGCGACGGCAATTTCGTCGGTGATCAGGGAGCTGGTGATACGAATGCCAGTCCAGTTGTTGCCAGTGTTGATTTTGCCGCCAACTTCACGATTACGGCGCCAGGACCTGGTGCTACACGAACAATTGTCTATGCGCTTGGATTGGATGGTGCGTACACGGAAGGATCACCATCTGGATTGACGAGTGGTGGAGTACCGATCCGTCTTTATGAGATAGGAGGTGTGATTACGGGTTCGACGTCATTGACGGAAGGTGGAGTGAATGCGGGTAATACGACATTCACGATTGAGATCAGTAGAAGCATCGGTCTGTTGACGCTGACCCAGTCGCAGCCGATCGACCATAGCCAGGCGGATATCTATGACGGAGCCTATATCGAGGACTTGGCTTTGTTGGCTAATGGCCAAGTGGAACTCCTGGTTAGTGTTACCGATGACTATGGATCGGGAATTGTTCGATCCGCTACGGCATCCATTGATTTAGGAGGGAATATCCAGTTTGGAGATGACGGACCAGCGATTACCGACATCAGTCAAGTGACCAGCGAGGCGGTGTTGTTGACGGATGACGGAGGTCTGAGCGGCGGGAATGCGGGAGGAGATACGAGTGATTCGACGGATTACAGCGGAGTGTTTGAGACGGCGGCCGGAACGGCCTACGGAGCGGATAGCGGAAGCAATGCGAGTGTGTCGTCGAGTGGATTTGATTTAGAGCTGCAAGTTGTAGAGGGAACGCAAGCGAAGGGAAGTATCAATGCGCCGT
>NZ_JAFMKL010000124.1:0-4543 GCF_017852955.1 Vulcanococcus sp. DEBay_Sum22DG08_74 | reverse complement strand
ACGACCCGATTTCCGACATGCTCACCCGCATTCGCAATGCGAGTGAGAAACGTCATCAATCCACCAAGGTGCCTGCCTCGCGCATGGCCCAGAGCATCGCCAAGGTGCTGCAACAGGAAGGTTTCATCGCCGAGATCACCGAAGAAGGTGAAGGCGTGATGAAGCACCTGGTGCTGGAACTCAAGTACAGCGGCAAGCATCGCCAGCCGATCATCCGCACCGTGCAGCGAGTCAGCAAGCCTGGCCTGCGCGTCTACAAGAACACTCGTCAGCTCCCCAAAGTGCTGGGCGGTCTCGGCGTGGCCATCATCTCCACCTCCAAGGGTGTGATGAGCGACCGCGACGCCCGCAAGCAGGGCGTCGGTGGCGAAGTGCTCGCTTACGTCTACTGATTAGGGGGATTGATTCATGTCTCGTATTGGTAAATCGCCGATTCCCGTTCCGGGCGGCGTCACCGTCAGCCTCAACGGCCTTGACGTCAAAGTCAAAGGCCCTAAGGGCGAACTGAGCCGCACCCTGCCTGAGGGCGTGGCCATTGCTCAGGACGGCAGCACCCTTGTGGTCTCCCCCTCCAGCACCAGCCGTCGCTCTCGCGAGCGTCACGGTCTGTGCCGGACCCTCGTGGCCAACATGGTCGAGGGTGTCAGCCAGGGCTTCACCCGCAAGCTCGAGATCGTCGGTGTGGGTTACCGCGCCGCCGTTCAGGGCAAGAAGCTCGTCGTCAGCGCTGGTTACAGCCACCAGGTCGAAATGATCGCCCCCGAGGGCGTGACCTTCGCCGTCGACGGCAACACCACCGTGATTGTCTCCGGCCCCGACAAGGAGCTGGTGGGCAACGAAGCGGCCAAAGTTCGCGCCATCCGTCCCCCCGAGCCTTACAAGGGCAAGGGCATCAAGTACGCGGGCGAACGCATCCTCCGCAAGGCCGGTAAGACCGGTAAGAAGTGAGGTCTGCTTAAGCGTTTTTACCCAGTACTTCCATGTCCACCCTTTCCCGCAAGCAGCAGACACAAAAGCGTCACCGCCGTCTGCGCCGCAATCTCTCCGGCACCGCCGCGCGTCCTCGCCTGGCTGTGTTCCGCTCCAACAACCACATCTACGCACAAGTCATCGACGACGTTGCGCAGAGCACCCTCTGCTCTGCCTCAACCGTCGATAAAGAGCTCCGCAGCAACGTCACCATCGGCGCCACCTGCGATGCTTCTGTCGCAGTCGGTCAGCTGGTCGCCAAGCGTGCCCTTGCCAAGGGCATTCAATCGGTGGTCTTCGATCGTGGCGGCAACCTCTACCACGGCCGTGTCAAGGCCCTGGCTGACGCCGCCCGGGAAGCGGGCCTTCAGTTCTGATCCCTGCTCTCACCATGACCGAAACCAACAACACCCAGTCCAACGCCGTGCCAGCGGCAGCTGACGTGCCCGCAGCGGCCGAAGGTCAGCAGCAGGACCAGCGCCGTGGTGGTCGCGGCGAAGGCCGTGGCGACCGTCGCGGTGGCGACCGCCGTGGCCGTCGTGGCCAGGAGCGTGACTCCGAATGGCAGGAGCGCGTGGTGCAAATCCGCCGCGTCTCCAAGACCGTCAAGGGCGGTAAGAAGATGAGCTTCCGGGCCATCGTTGTCGTCGGCAACGAGAAGGGCCAGGTCGGCGTCGGCGTCGGCAAGGCTGGCGACGTGATCGGTGCTGTCCGCAAGGGCGTCGCCGATGGCAAGAAGCACCTGGTCAAGGTGCCTCTGACCCGTCACTCCTCGATCCCCACCCTGAGCAACGGCCGTGACGGCGCTGCCAGCGTTCTGATCCGTCCCGCTGCCCCTGGTACCGGTGTGATCGCAGGTGGTTCCATCCGTACGGTGCTTGAGCTTGCCGGCATTAAGAACGTGCTCGCCAAGCGCCTAGGCTCCAAGACCCCCCTGAACAACGCCCGCGCCGCCATGGATGCCCTGGCCGGCCTGCGTACCCACAAGGAGACCGCCAAGGAGCGTGGCATCTCCCTCGAGCAGATCTACTCCTGAGGACCGCCATGACGTCGCTCAATCTCCAGTCCCTCGCCCCCCAGAAGGGGGCCCGTCGCCGCAAGCTGCGTAAGGGACGCGGCATCGCCGCCGGCCAAGGCGCCAGCTGCGGTTTCGGCATGCGCGGTCAGAAGTCCCGTTCGGGTCGTCCGACCCGTCCTGGCTTCGAGGGTGGCCAGATGCCTCTGTACCGCCGGGTGCCGAAGCTGAAGCACTTCACCGTGATCAACCCCAAGAACTACACGGTGATCAACGTTGCCAAGCTGTCCGAGCTCAAGGCCGGCAGCACCGTCAACATCGACACCCTGGTGAAGGACGGTCTGGTGACCAACCCCAAGGCCCCCCTGAAGGTCCTGGGTAATGGCGAACTGAGCGTGAAGCTGACCGTCCAGGCGGCCGCGTTCACCGCCTCGGCCCGCCAGAAGATCGAAGCCGCTGGTGGCACCTGCGAAGAGATCTGATCTCCGCTTGTCCACGGCCCATTAAGGTCAATGCCGTCTGGTGATCGGATCGATCGCTAGGCGGTTTTTTCTTGTTCGTCTGCACCTGCCATGGTCGTCAGCCGGGGGCGTAACCCCAGTGCCGGTGAAATCCTCACGCAGCTGGTCCAAGCCAAGGATCTGCGCGACAGGGTTCTCATCACCTTGGGGCTGCTGCTCCTGGTGCGTCTGGGCATCTATATCCCTGTTCCCGGGATCGACCGCCAGGCCTTCCAGGCCTTCGCTGCCCAGGGGGGCTCCCTGCTGGGCTTCCTGGACATCTTCACCGGTGGTGGCATCTCCGCGTTGGGCGTTTTCGCCCTGGGGATCCTTCCCTTCATCAACGCCTCGATCATCATTCAGCTGCTGACCTCCGCCCTGCCGCAGCTGGAGGATCTGCAGAAGAACGAAGGCGAGGCGGGACGCCGCAAGATCGCCCAGTACACCCGCTATGTCGCCCTGGGCTGGGGACTGTTCCAAAGCATCGTCTTTGCCCTGATCCTCCGGCCCTACGCCCTTCCCGGCACACCGGATCTGGTCTTCGTGGTGCAGACGGCGATCGCCCTGGTGACCGGTTCGATGGTGGTGATGTGGCTCAGTGAGGTGATCACCGAGCGGGGCATTGGCCAGGGCGCGTCTCTGGTCATCTACCTGAACATCGTGGCCACCCTCCCCAGGGCCTTGGGCTCGACCATCGAGTTGGCCCAAACCGGCGGTCGTGAGGCCGTTGGCGGCATCGTCGTCCTGGTGGCGGTCTTCCTGATCACCATCGTTGGCATCGTCTGCGTCGAGGAGGGCAGCCGCCGCATCCCGATCGTCAGCGCCAAGCGCCAGGTGGGCGGGGCCGGGATCTCCGCCCGCCAGAGCTACCTGCCCCTGAAGCTCAATGCCGGTGGCGTGATGCCGATCATCTTTGCCTCGGCCGTGGTCTTCCTGCCGCTGCAGATCGCCAACTTCAGCAAGAACCCCACGCTGATTCAGGTCGCCAGTTTCCTGAGCCCCAACAGCAGCACCCCCTGGGTCTATGCGCTGCTCTTCTTCGGGCTGATCATTGGCTTCTCCTTCTTCTACGCCACCCTCACGGTGCGCCCGGTGGACGTGGCCTCCAACCTCAAGCGCGGTGGTGTCGCCATCCCTGGGGTTCGCCCTGGCTCAGCGACCACGGCTTACCTGACGGGTATCCAGAACCGTCTGACCCTGCTGGGCGCCCTCTTCCTCGGGGCTGTGGCGATCGTGCCCTCGGCCGTGGAGTCGGCCACGCGCGTGCAGACCTTCCAAGGCTTGGGTGCCACGAGCCTGTTGATCTTGGTTGGCGTCGCGATTCAGACCGCCAAGCAACTGCAAACCGCCGTGATCTCCCAGCGGTACGAAGGCATGGTTCGCCAGTAACTCCCCCCTCCTTGCTCCTTTTCTTCCTTCCTTGCCATGAAGCAACGTCTGCTGTTCCTCGGTCCCCCCGGCGCCGGTAAGGGCACCCAAGCCCAGAAGCTTGCCGAGAGCCAAGGCCTGCTCCACCTCTCCACCGGTGATCTGCTGCGGGCCGAAGTCGCCGCCGGTAGTGACCTGGGCAAAGAGGCGGAGGCCGTGATGGCCCGCGGTGAGCTGGTGAGCGATGCCCTGGTGCTGGCGATCGTCCGCAGCCGCCTGCAAAACCACAGTGGCGGCTGGTTGCTGGATGGCTTCCCCCGCAACGTCGCCCAGGCCGATGCCCTGGCCAGCCTGCTCGAGGAGCTGGGCCAGCAGATCGAGCTCGTCGTTCTGATGGAACTCGATGACGGTGTTCTGGTGCAGCGATTGCTCTCCCGCGGCCGGGCCGACGACAACGAGGAGGTCATCCGCCACCGCCTGGAGGTCTACCGCGAGCAAACCGAGCCCCTGATTGCCTATTACCGCGAACGTGGGCTGATTGCCCCGGTCGAAGCGGCCGGCACAGTCGACGCCATTGCCGATCGGATCGCAGCCCTGTTGGGTTGACCCCTGTGGTAAGGTCGCTGTTTGGAAATTTGGAGAGACCGCTCCCATGAAGGTGCGTGCCTCGGTCAAGAAAATGTGCGACAAG
>NZ_JAFMKL010000026.1:0-19171 GCF_017852955.1 Vulcanococcus sp. DEBay_Sum22DG08_74 | reverse complement strand
CTGTAATCCGGCTGCAGTGCCTCGAGCGCTTCGCACAGGCTGCAGATTGGGCGCACTTCCAGGCCGCTGACCAAGCGAGCCTCAGGGCCATTGGCCTGGGGGACCAGCAGGACCCGGGCCCCCGCCCGCTGGGCGGCCAGGGCGATGGAGAGGGCGCCGCGGATCGGTCGTAACTGGCCATCGAGACCCAGCTCCCCGCAACACCAGATCCCCTCCAGTCGCGCGGGCTCGAGCTGCCCGCTCGCACAGGCCAGGGCGAGGGCGATGGGGAGATCAAAGCTGGGGCCCTGTTTGCGCCGGTCGGCCGGCGCCAGGCTGACGATCACCCGCGAGAGGGGCAGCCGTAGGCCGCTGTTGCGCAGGGCTGAGCGCACCCGCTCCCTGGATTCCTGAACGGCTGCATCGGCCAGACCGACGATCACCAGGGCCGGGAGTCCCGGGGCGAGATCCACCTCGACCTGGACGGGGTAGGCCTCGATTCCCGCTAACGCGGCGGTGCTTGATCGTGCCAGCATCGGCTCATGGACAGCGCTCTATAGACGTTCCACCGCTGTTTCACCAGCCCATGGCCGACGCCGCTGACCTCGCCAGCAACGACACGATTTTTGGCCGCATCCTGCGGGGGGAGATCCCGTGCGATCAGGTCTATGCCGATGAGCAGTGCCTGGCCTTCCGCGACGTGGCTCCGCAGGCACCGGTGCACGTCCTGGTGATCCCCCGCGAGCACATCGTCAACCTGGCGGAGGCCGAGGCCAGCCAGGAGCAGTTGCTGGGCCATCTGCTGCTGGTGGCCGCCAAGGTGGCGAAGCAGGAGGGACTGAGCGGTTTTCGAACGGTGATCAATAGCGGTGAGGAGGCCGGCCAGACCGTCTTTCACCTGCATGTGCACCTGATTGGTGGCCGTCCCTTGGCTTGGCCTCCAGGCTGAGTTCCCAGCGGCGAGAATGACGGCATCTGAACGCCGTCATGAATCCCCTGCAGGCCTTCCGCCGTCAGCTCATCAAGCTGCAGCGGCTGGCTCAGCCCTATTTCCTTCCCGTCGAGGAGACCAGCGGTTGGCAGTTCCTGCTGCTGATCGTTGCCCTGCTCGCGGTGGTGGCCGGCAGCACCCTGCTGCTGCTCAGCGGGGTGCTGGCCCTCAGCGGTGCGCTGATCCCCGAGTTCCAGGCCCGCTTCCTGCCGGGGGTTCCCCAGCAGATCGCCGCCCTCTGGGCGAGCCCCGCCGGCCCCATCTTGATGGTGCTGTTTGCCGCAGGGATCGGCAGTTTTGTCTCCCTGCGCAGCAAGTTGCGTCAGGGGCGCTGGCTCCCCTGGGTGCTCCTGGGGGTGATCACCCTGCTGATCCTGGTGATCAACGGCATCAACGTCGGCATTAGCTACGTCGCCCGCAACGTTGAAAACGCACTCGTCACCTACAAGGTCGAGGAGTTCTGGCAGATCGTCGCGATCTATGCCTTTTGCCTGGTGCTGGCCCTGCCGATTCGCGCTCTGCAGAGCTATCTGATCCCCCGCTTGGGTTTGCTCTGGCGGGAGTGGCTCAGTGGTCGCCTGTTGCGCCGCTATCTGACCAATCGGGCCTACTACGTCCTCAATCCCAATGATGAGGCGGCTGAAGAGATTGATAACCCGGACCAACGGATTTCCCAGGACACCGCGAGTTTCACCGGCACCAGCCTGAGCGTCAGCGTTGAGGTGGTCTCCGCTGTCTTGACCTTCCTGAGCTTCATTGTGGTGCTCTGGACGATCAGCTCCACCCTGGCCCTGTGGCTGCTGATTTATTCCCTGGGCGGCACCGCCGTGATCGTCTTCGCCAGCCGCAAGCTGGTGGCCCTGAACTATGACCAGTTGAGGCTGGAGGCCGACTTCCGCTACGGCCTGGTCCACATTCGGGACAACGCCGAGTCGATCGCCTTCTACCGCGGTGAACAGCAGGAATCACGGGAGGCAGAGCGCCGCCTGGGTGGCGCGATTCAGAACTACAACAAGCTGATTGTTTGGGAGGCGCTGATCAGCGTGATTCAGCGCTCCTATGACTACTTCTCGCGCTTTTTGCCCTGGCTGGTGATCGCTCCGATTTACTTCGCCAAGGAGGTGGATTTCGGCGTCTTTGCCCAGTCCGGTATTGCTTTCTCCCAGGTGTTGTTCTCGGTGAGTTTCATCGTGAACAACATCGATCGCCTGGCGGCCTTCTCAGCGTCCATCAGCCGACTGGAGGGGTTCCAGGGCAAGGTCGAGGCCATCAGTGAGGTCAACGCTGAGCAGCAGCGCTTGAGCGAGGAGCAATCCAGTACTGGGGCCTCGGGTTCCCTGTTGGTGCGCCACGTGGATCTGGTGCCCCCCAACAGCGATCGGCGTCTGATTGAGGACCTCAGCTTGGAGGTGGGGCCGGGGCAGCGGGTGCTTGTCGTGGGCCCCAGCGGTTGCGGCAAGACCTCGTTCCTGCGCCTGGTCAGTGGCCTTTGGCCCGCTGCCCGCGGTGAGGTCCAGCGCCCGCCCCACCAGGAGTTGCTGTTCATCCCCCAGAAGCCCTACATGATTTTGGGCAGCCTGCGGGAGCAGCTTTGCTATCCCCAGGAGCCCCAGCGCTTCAGCGATGAGCACCTCCGCAGCGTCCTCAATGAGGTGCGGCTGTCGGCCTTGGTGCAGCGCTACCCGGATTTCGACATCAAGCAGGACTGGCCGCGGCTGCTGTCCCTGGGTGAGCAGCAGCGCCTGGCGTTCGCCCGCTTGCTGCTGAATTCCCCGCGCTTTGTCGTGCTGGATGAGGCCACCAGCGCCTTGGACGTGGCCACCGAGAAGCACCTCTATGAGCTGCTCTCCCAACGGGAGATGGCCTTTGTGAGCGTGGGTCACCGCCCTAGCCTCAAGAGCTTCCACGACCTGGTGCTCGAGCTCGATGGCCAGGGGGGATGGAAGCTGATTCCCGCCACCAGCTATGACTTCAGCCAAGGAGCCTGATCCGACGATGTCCGAGACGCCCGAGGTCCCTGCGACCAGCGCCACCACCAACGACGCTCCTGCCTTTGGTTGGAGTGGTTACGCCGAGCGGGTGAACGGTCGCTTCGCGATGGTTGGTTTCGTGGCGATCCTCGTGGTCGAGGCGCTCAGTGGGGAGACCTTCCTGCGCTGGGCTGGTTTTGTGGGCTGAGGTTCCCTTAGGGAATCTCCAGGAGATCGATCTGCCAGAGCCCGCCGCGGCTGACCTCCACCGCCAGCACGCGCCCATCGGCACTGAAGCTGACCTGGCGCGGAACCCCGGCGGGCTCCATCGGCAGCAGCTGCGTGGCCTGGAGGCTGCGCTTGTAGAGCACCAATTCCGTGCGGTCCTCCCGTTGGCGCACGACCGCTAGCCGTTCAGCGTTTTGATCGACCGCAACGCTGATCGGCAGAGCATCGGGGCGATTCAGCCCCGGTAAGGGGACCGGGTTGCGGCGGTTGACGTCGATCAGCTGCACCTGCACGCGCCCATTGCCGCGGGCGGCGATCAGGGCCAGCCAGCCCCCCGCCAGCGAGGGGCTCCTGCCCTGCCCCAGTTGGTTGAGCTGCTGGTTCAGTCCCGGCAGGGGGCGCAAGCGTCCGCCAGCACAGCCGCTGAGCAGCAGCAGCGTCGCGCCAGCACTGAGCAGAAGACGGATCAAGGCTCGACTCCTGGCCCGCCGCCGCTCTCGCGCTGCCCTGGGGCGAGGTCCGGCTCCAGCAGTCCGCTGAGGTCGTAGATCTGCAGTCGGGTGCTGCCCTGGGAGGTGAGCTCCACCGCCAGTTGACGGGCATCGGGGGCCAGGCTGAGCCGCCTGGGTTCGGCGTTGCCCGGCAGGAAGAGGGGCTGCAGTGCTCCGCTGGCCCGATCTTCAATCACCGCCTCCCGGCGCGCCCCCCGCTGGATCAGCAGGGCGAGGTAACGGCCGTTCCAACTCAGGGAGGGGGAGCTGTGGGGTTGATGCCGCTTCAGGTGGCGCAGGGGCAGAACTTTGCCGCTCCGCCGTTCCTGCAGCAGGACGGTGGTGCGCCCGCCGCGCTCCACCAGGGAGGCCAGAAGGCGACCATCGCCGCTCAGCGCTGGTTGTTCGCGGTTCTCAGCGCCGTTGAGCCCCAGGGGGCTGGCGCTCTGGCGGCGCAGGCCGCAGCCGCCGATGGCCAGCAGCAAGCCAGCCAGCACCAACGCTTTGGCGGGCAAGGGCCTCAGTCGTCGAAACGGGAGCTGTTGTCGCGAGGGGCACCGCCAGCGGCGGGGCGAACGGGACGGAACTCAGCGTCACTCACGCCGGCGTCCGCGTCAGGTTTTGCTGCGGTGGCCTGATAGGGCGCGCCCTGGGGAACGCCGGGATTGCTGGGGCTGCGGCTGCCTTCAGGAGCGGGGGAGCCCATGGGGCTGCCGCGGCGGCTGGAGCGGGGCATCTCCTCGGGCCGGCTGTTGGGGCGGCTGCCGCGGCGCATCTCCTCGCGGCCTTGGCGGCGGCTGCCGAATTCCGCTGAGCCGGCTTGGGCTCCACCGGCGCGGAAGCGGCCGGACTGTTCGGGTTCGCGCGCTGGGCGTGCCGATCGGTCCTGACCCTGCCAGTCATCGCGGGAGGCGGCCCGCTCGGGGATAGCTGCTCGGGCTGGACGACGGGGGCGGTAGAAGTCGTCTTCTTCACGCTCGCCGTAGCTGTCGTCGCGGGAGCGAATCCGACGCCGAAGCGGCTGGGGATCGTCGAAACGATCGGCGTCATCACGGAAATCGCGACCACCACCCATGCGGGGCCGGGGCGCGGGTTCCTCGTCGTCGTCGAAGTAGGACGAGCGGCGGGCCTGCTCCGTCGTCACGCCACGCAGCCGAACGCTCTCGTAGCCGAAGAAGACGGTGGTAGCGGCCAGCAGGAACTGACCGAACTGGAGGATCGGATCAAGGCGCCAGCCTTGAAAAAAGAGAATGCCGCCGCAGAGAAGCCCAACGGCGGCAAAAAACACGTCGTAGTCGCGCGCCAGAGCCGGCTTGAAGCTCCTCATGAAGTAGAGGAGAGCCCCGCCGACGGCCAGCACGATCCCGACAATGCTGGCCCAATTCAGGCTGGCGTTAACCACAGATCGATTTGCCCTTTCAGGTCACTGTAGGCCCGGCGTCGAGGCCAGCAGCTGCCGCAGCAGTCCCGCAGAGGGATCAGAGCTTGCGATCAACGCGGTCGTTCTGGCTGATCAGGATCACGGCGGCTGCCACAGGGATGACCACGATCACGGCGCCCCAGACAAGGCTGCTCAGAAAATTGGCGAGGGAAGGGGTCATGACAGTGCCGAATCCGCGGGCAATCCTAGGCAGTGATGGCAACTTCCTACGATTGCGGAGCAGCTGCTTAGAGCTTTGTGACGGGACCCGATGGCTCCAGCCTGGAACTGCTCCGTCTGGTGCTGCCCCCCTTCACCATGGGCCTGGGCCTGTTGCTGTCGGCTTGGACCCTGCTGTTCCTGTTCCGGATCGTCCTGACCTGGTATCCCCAGGTCGATCTCAGCAAGGGTGTCTTGCGGATCGTGGCCGTCCCGACTGAGCCGGTTCTGGCGCTGAGCCGCAAGCTGATTGCGCCGATTGGCGGCGTCGATGTCACCCCGGTGATCTGGGTCGGACTGGTCAGCCTGATCCGCGAGCTGCTGGTGGGTCAGCAGGGCCTCTTGACCCAGATGGTGATGCGCCTGAGCGTGCTGCCGGCCTAGCCGTTCGGCAGCATCTCCTGCTCCACGAACTTGGTGTGGACGTCGCCGGAGATGAATTCCGGGCGCTCCAGCAATTGCAGGTGGAATTCGATCGTGGTGGGAATGCCGGTGACGGCGCATTCCGCCAGGGCGCGCTTGAGCCGCTTGAGGGCGTGGTCGCGATCCTTACCCCAGACGATCAGCTTGCCGATCAGGGAGTCATAGAAGGGTGGGATCTCATAGCCCGTGTAGACGTGGCTATCGAAACGGACGCCTGGGCCGCCGGGGGGAAGCCAGCCGGTGATCTTGCCGGGGGCGGGCCGGAAGTTCTGGCGCGGGTCCTCGGCGTTGATGCGGACCTCGATCGCATGGCCCGTGAGTTTGATCTCCTCTTGGCTAAAGGAGATGGGCTCGCCGCCGGCGATCCGCAGCTGCTCGGCAATCAGGTCGACCCCGCTCACCATCTCGGTGACGGGATGCTCCACCTGGATCCGGGTGTTCATCTCCATGAAATAGAAGTTGCCGGTGCGATCCACCAGGAACTCCACGGTGCCGGCGCCCTCGTAGCCGATGGTGCGGGCTGCCGCGACCGCTGCGTCTCCCATGCGGCGACGCAGCTCAGCATTGATGGCGACGCTGGGGGCCTCTTCCAGCAGTTTTTGGTGGCGCCGCTGAATCGAGCAGTCCCGCTCCCCGACGTGGACGACGTTGCCGTGGCGGTCGGCCAGCACCTGCACTTCGACGTGCCGGGGCCGGTCGATGAATTTCTCCATGTAGAGGCCGGGGTTGCCAAAGGCGGCTTCCGCTTCGCCCTGGGCGGCCTTGAAGAGGTTGTCGAGTTGGTCCGCTGAGGGGACCAGGCGCATCCCGCGGCCACCGCCACCGGCGGTGGCTTTGATCATCACGGGATAGCCCATGGATTCCGCCAGGGTCCTGGCTTCATCCACGTTCTCCAGCAGCCCTTCACTGCCGGGGATGGTGGGAACGCCCACCTTCTGCATGGTGGCCTTGGCCGTGGACTTGTCGCCCATCGAGCGGATGGAGTCCGGCGAGGGTCCGACAAAGGTCAGGCCGTGGTCAGCGCAGATCTCGGCGAACTTGTCGTTTTCCGCCAGGAAGCCGTATCCGGGGTGGATCGCATCGGCACCCCGGGAGGTGGCGGCCGCCAGGATGTTGGGGATATTGAGATAGCTCTTGCTGCTGGGTGCATCGCCGATGCAGACCGCTTCATCAGCGAGCTGGACGTGCAGGGCGTTGCGGTCGACCGTGCTGTAGACGGCGACGGTGGGGATTCCTAATTCCCGGCAGCTGCGCAGGATCCGAAGAGCAATTTCGCCGCGGTTGGCGATCAGCAGTTTGCCGATGGGCATCCAGTGGCAGTCCGGCGAATCCGGCAGGGCGGGCCGGGTGGACTGTATCAGTGATGACTGGGCCCATCCCCTTGCTGGGCGGGGTCAGGCGATGGGTATATTGCCTGGGCAGTGCATCAGTGCTGCACCCCTCACGCCACCGTTTTTCGGTGGTGGACTCCCCCCGAGATTCCAGACCAGGACTTCGTTTTGGCTTGGACGCTCACTACCACGCGGATGTGGTGGAATTGGTAGACACGCACGTTTGAGGGGCGTGTGACTTCGGTCTTGCGAGTTCAAGTCTCGCCATCCGCATCGTTCAGAGCTCCGCAGCGTGAAGCCTGCCGCCGCTGAGCCCAATCCACACGGCGATGCCTGCATCGTCCTGGTCTGCAATGGACCTGGTGAGCTGGCCACCTGGGTGCGGCCCCTGGCCCAGCGGTTGCACCGTGAGTTGCCCCTGCGGCCCCTGACGCCTGGGGCGCCGATGGCCCTGCAGTTGGTCTTGGTGCCCTGCCCCAATGCCACGGGCATTGAGCACCAGGTGGCGGATCGGATGGGCTTGTTTGAGCGGATCAGTCCGGCCAAGCGCTTCTGGAGTCTGTTGCTCAGGCCCCAGCGCTTGGGCCGTTGGCCCCGTCGTGGCGTTGTGGTGTTCCTCGGGGGCGATCAGTTCTGGACCGTGCTGCTCTCAGCGCGCCTGGGCTATCGCCACATCACTTATGCCGAATGGGTGGCGCGCTGGCCCCGCTGGAACGACCGGATTGCGGCCATGGGGCCGGCGGCGGCGGATCGCCTGGCGCGGCGTTGGCAACCGCGCTGCCAGGTGGTCGGTGACCTGATGGCGGATCTCTCGGAGGCCGCGCGCTCGGAGCGCCCCTTGCCCCAGGGGGAATGGGTGGCGTTGATGCCCGGTTCCAAACGCGCCAAGTTGCAGGTGGGCGTGCCGTTTTTGCTGGAGGCCGCTGATCGTCTGGCGGCCCAGCGGCCGGGTATCCGCTTTCTGCTGCCGGTGGCTCCGACCACCAGTGTTCAGGAGTTGCTGGCCTACGGCAGTGCGGCGAATCCGATCGCCCAGCACTACGGCTCGGGTGAGCCGGTGCTGGAGGGCTCTGACTTGGTGACCCCCGCTGGCTCGCGGATTCGCTTGGTGGAGGAGCAGCCAGCCCACGGGGTGCTGAGTCAATGCCAACTGGCCTTGACCACCGTCGGGGCCAACACCGCGGAGTTGGGTGCCCTGGGGGTGCCGATGATCGTGCTGGTGCCGACCCAGCACTTGCATGTGATGCAGGCCTGGGATGGGGGCATTGGAATCCTGGCCCGCCTGCCCTTCTTGCGTTGGCTGCTGGGGGCGGCCTTGACGGCCTGGCGGATGCGCAACCACGGCTTCTTGGCCTGGCCCAATATCTCCGCAGGCCGCCAGGTGGTGCCCGAGCGGGTCGGGGCGATCACACCCCAGGAGATCGCCGCTGAGGCCGCCGATTGGCTGGCCCATCCGCAGCGCCTGGAGGGGATGCGGGAGGACCTGCGCAGCCTGCGGGGGCAGCCCGGGGCCGTGGCGGCTCTGGCTGGGATGGTGCGGGAATTGCTGCCGCCGCCTTCTGCTGGCGCTGCCTAGTTTGAGCGGGTTTCCCAGGCTTCCAAGCGATGGCTGACGCCGCCCAGCACGACAACGAGCAATGGCGCGAGAAGCTCACCCCTGAGCAGTTCCAGGTGGCCCGCATGGGCGGGACCGAGCGGGCCTTCACCGGGATCTACTGGGACAACAAGGCCAAGGGGATGTACCGCTGCGTCTGCTGCGGCAGTGAGCTGTTCAGCTCTGAGACCAAGTTCAACTCCGGCACCGGCTGGCCGAGCTTCTGGGATGGGGCCAAGGAGGGCGCCATCAGCACCCACTCGGACACCAGCCACGGCATGGTCCGCACCGAGATCAAGTGCGCGAACTGCGATGCCCACCTGGGTCACGTCTTCAATGACGGCCCCACCCCCACTGGGCTGCGCTACTGCGTCAATTCCGCGTCCCTGAATTTTGAGGAGGAGAAGGGCTAGGCCCTTCCCTCACCAGGGATCGCCGCCGCCGGAGGGCTCCCGCCGCCGCGGCAGGGGTGCCCGCTCGTCGAAGGGCTCATAGGGCTCGACGTCGAGGGGGGACTCATCGCGCACATAGCGGCGCGGTGCGGGCTCCTCATCGAGATAGCGGCGCTGGCGCAGGGGCTCGCGTTCGCGGCGCTGCTCCACCTCGACGTAGTCGTAGTCCTCTTCCGGTTCGAAGCGGCGGTTGGTGGCCGGCTCGATGCGGCGCTGCTCCTCCTGGGCGGTGGGTTGCCCCGCGGCCAGTTGGTTCTCGACGGGAACCATATTCAGGCGATAGCGCTCGCGTTCCTCCTGCTCCCAGCTGGGGCCACCGACGCCGAGCTTCTCGAGCAGGCCGGTGCCGAGCTGCTTGAGCTTCTCCTCGGCGCCCTCATAAACAATGATCCGATCGGGACCGCTGCTGACGATCTCTTCAACGGTCAGCTCCCAGGTGCTGAGCACCCCCTCGCCGAGCAGCGGGACACCAACGGCTCCGAGCACCAGGGTGGTGAGTTCGCCGGTCTCGATGTCAAAGCTGAAGCCCAGCACGCGGCCCAGCTGCTCCCCGGATTCGGTGATCACCTGGCAGTTGATCACCCGGGAATAACGGTCCGGATCGAAGTTCTCCGAGAGGGAGTCAGCCGAATCCACCAGGATCACATCGCCCACTTGGCGGATGCTCTCCAGGGGCATCCAACGGGGCAGGCCCGGCAGAAAACGCGTGAGCGGGTTGTCCCGCAGGCCCAGGGAGACCACCTCGCGGCGGTCGATATCCACCACAACTTCGCCCACCACACCCAGACGCCGGCCGGTGTCCCGGGTGATCACCTGGGTGCCCATGAGCTCCGAGCGCAGCCAGAGGCGGTCGCTGGGGGTGGCCGCTGGGTCGCTTCCGGGTGGAGTGCTTGTCATGGGCGCATTGTGACCGAAAACCTGTCGGAGCTTGGTTAGGCCGCCGGGGGTAATCCCACCACCTGGGTGTGGGCCCCGCGGGCTTGGGTCACACCGATGGTGCGGGTGGCGGCCCCAATCATCGGACGGCGGTGGCTGACCACCAGGAACTGGGCGGCATCGGCCTGCTGGGCGATCAGGGCGGCGAGCCGCTCGACGTTCACGCCATCGAGGAAGCTGTCGACCTCATCAAGGGCGTAGAAGGGCGACGGGCGGAAGCGCTGCAGGGCAAAGAGGAAGCTCAGGGCCGTCAGGGACTTCTCGCCGCCGCTCATGGAGGCCAGGCGGCGCACGGCCTTGCCCTTGGGGTGGGCCACCAGGTTGAGGCCGCCCTCGAGGGGAGCCTCCTGGTTTTCCAGCTGCAGGAAGCCCTCGCCGTCGGAGAGGCCGGCAAAGATGTCGCGGAAGTGCTCATCAACGGCGTTGAAGGCCTCCATGAAGGCCTCCTGGCGCAGGGTGGCCACGGTTTCGATGCGCAGCAGCAGCTCCTCGCGTTCTTTGCAGAGGACGTCGAGGCGCTCCTGCAGGTCCGCCAGCCGCGTCTCGAGTTCTTCGAGCTCCTGCAGGGCAAGCATGTTGACCGGCTCGAGGGCCTCCATGCGCTGCTGCAGGCTCTTGAGCTCGGCCTGTAGGGCCTCGAGGCCGTTCTCGCGCACCTCCTCGGGGATCTCAGGCAGGGGATCGGGGAGCTCCCGTTGCAGCTGCTCCAGCCGGCCGCCGCTGCTGCGCTCCTCCTCGGCCAGGGCCAGGAGTTCCTCGCCCAGGCGCTGCAGTTCCCATTCCTGTTGTTGCAGGGCCTGGCGCTGCTTGGCGAGTTGGGCCTCGGCTTCATCGCGGGCGCGGCGCCGCTCACCAAAGCGGGTTTGCAGCTCCTGCTGCTTGGCCTCGAGGGCGCTGCGCTTCTGTTGATCGGCCTGCTGCTGCTCCTTCCACTGGGTGCGCTCAGCGATCAGGGCATTGACGGCCTGGGCGAGCCGCTGCTCTTCCCCGCCCAGGGCTTGGAGTTGGCTGCTGACCCGCTCGGCGGCCAGTCCCCTCTCCCGGCGGGCGGCCAGCAGGTTGTCGCGTTCCTGTCTGGCTTGGGTCAGGGCGGCATCGGCGGCCTCGAGTTCCTGCTGCAGGCCCTGCCAGCGCTCGCTGTCGCCGCTGGCTTGGGCACTGGCTTCACTGGCCTCCAGCTGCTGCAGGGCTTGCTGCAGCGGGGTGAGTTCCGTGGCGATGGCCTGCAGGCGCTGCTGCCCGCCGCCCAGGTCGGTCTCGATCTGCTTGATCCGCGCGCTGAGCTGATTGCGGCGTTCCTGCAGCGGGCCGCTGGCCCGTTGGGCGGCCGTGCGCTCGGCGTCCAGGGCGGCCTTGCGTTGCTCCAGCCGGCTGAGCTGCGGCCGCAGTTCTTCGAGGGACCGTCCGAGCTCGGATTCCTTGCGCTTGCTGGCCAGCAGGGTTTCCCCGAGCTCCAGCAGACGCCGGCGCAGGGGTTCGGCTTCGTCGGCGTCGCTGGCGGCGCCGAAGCTGAGTTGATTGCCCCGCTGTTGCAGGCTCCCTCCGGTCATGGCCCCGCTCTTCTCGAGCAGTTCGCCATCGAGGGTGACGGCGCGGCAGCGGCCCAGTTCGCGGCGGGCGCTGGCGAGATCCCGGAAGACCAGGGTGTCGCCGAAGACGTAGCGGAAGACCTCGCCATAGACGGGCTCAAAGCGCACGAGCTCCACGGCCCGCCCCACCAGACCGTCGCCGCCCACGGCTGCGCCACCGCGCTCAAAGGCGGCGCCGTTGCGCATGGCCCCGCCCCCGCCACGGATCTTGTTGAGGGGCAGGAAGGTCAGCCGACCCGCCCGGCGGGTCTTGAGTAGATCGATCGCCCGGGCGGCAATGCGGTCGTCATCGACCACCACCTGGCCAAGGCGGGCGCCGGCGGCCACCTCCAGGGCGAGGCGATGGGCTTCCTCCACCTCGGCGAGTTGGGCGACGGGGCCGTGGATGCCCTCGAGTCCAGCCTCGAGCAGCAGGCGCAGGGCTCCGGTGCCGCGGCTTTCCTGGATGGTTTCCCGCCGGGACTCCATCCGGGCGATGTCTCGCTCCAGGCTGACCTGCTCCTGCTCGAGCCGTTGGCGGGTGCGCTGCTGCAGCGCGAGGGCTTCGGCGAGCTCCTGGGCGCGGGTCTGCTGGGCCTTGAGCTCATCGAGCAGTTGATGCCACTCGTCCTCCAGGGCGGTGAGGGAGCTGGAGACCCCATCGCTGCTGGCGGCGTCCTGTTGCAGTTGCTCCTGCAGTTCTCCCAGGCGTTCCTGCTCTTGGCGCAGGCGCTCGACGAGCTGCTGCTGTTCGGCCTGCAGCGGGGAGAGCTTGGCCTGGAGCTCCTGGCGTTGGCGGCTGCGCTGCTTTTGCTCTTCCAGCCAGCTGCCGCTGCGGCCGGCCACTTCCCCCAGGCGACGGCGGGAGAGTTCGACGGCGGCTTCGGCAGTGCGGCAACCCGCTTCGGCCTCCTCCAGGCTGGCCTGATCGTCAGCGCTGTTGAGCTGGCTTTGCTGCTGCTTGAGGTCGGCTTGCTGGCGGCCCAGCTCCATCCGCTGACGCTGGAGTTCCTCGGCGCCCTGTTGGTGTTTCTCCGCTTGGCGGCTGAGTTCCCTGGCGCTGGCCTCCAGGCCGGCGAGCTCGGACTGCACCGCCAGGAGCTGATCTTCCCCAAGGGCTTTGACCTCGGCCTGCAGGGCATCGAGGGCTTTGGAGGCGGTCTCGAGGGTGCTTCGACCTTCGCTGACGCTCTGGCGCTCGTTCTCTTGCTGGCGCTTGAGCGCCTCCTGGCGGCTCTGCAGTTGTTTGAACTGGGCCTCGGCCTGCTCGAACCCGAGCACCTGCTCCTGCAGCCGGCCCCGCTGGAAGCGCTCCCGCAGCTCCTGGTAGGTGCGGGCTTTGGCGCAGTCCCGCTCCAGCTTTTGCCGGGAGACCAGCAGTTCCTGCTGGACGATGGCGCAGCGCTCTTCCCGGTCCTGCACGTCCGAGAGCTTGGAGCGGGTCTGCTCGATGCGGGAGTCGAAGAGGGCCACCCCGGCGAGCTCATCGATGATTCCGCGGCGGTCGCGGGAACTCATCGAGACGATGCGGGTGACGTCGCCCTGCATGACGACGTTGCTGCCTTCCGGGTCCACCCGCAGCCGCCGCAGCTGGGTTTGCAGCTGCTGGAGATTGCAGGGGATGCCGTCGGCGCTGTAGGTGCTGGCGTAGGTGCCGCCGGGGGCAATGCGCAGCCGGCGGGTGACGGTCCACTCGGTTTGCCCGGGTTTGATCCAGGGGCCCTCTTCGGGTGCCTCGAGACCCTGTTCGGCCTCATCGGGCTGCCAGTCGCTCAGGTCGAAGCGAACGGAGACGACCGTTTCGGCCGCTTTGCCTTGCTTGAGCTTGGAGCTGTTGACCAGGTCGGGCAGTCGCTCCGCCCGCATGCCGCGGCTGCTGGCGAGGCCCAGGCAGAAGAGGACCCCATCGAGGATGTTGCTTTTGCCCGAGCCGTTCGGGCCGGTGACCACCGTGAACCCCTCGTCCAGTGGGATCGACATCGATCCGCCAAAGGACTTGAAGTGGGTCAGCTCTACCTGATTGATGTGAACCAACAGGCCCGAGCGTCGAGCACCAGAAAGGTAGCCGACCCTCTGTCGATTTCAAGGCATGGTCACTACGGTGTGGTGGCTGTCCCACGGCTCCATGGACTCAGGCACGACCAGCAACGGTGTCCCCCAGGAGCCCGTGCAGGAGCAGCCCTGGCGGGCCAAGATCGAGCCAGAGGCGGCGCCTGAAACCGAGCCCCTCTCGCCGGTGGCGAGCTTGTTTCGGGAGCGCTTCGAGCAGTTTCTGCCGACGATCCAGCGGGAGTGGCCAGATGTCGCCCGTCACACCCTGGAGGCCACGCGGGGCAGCCTGGACACGGTGGTGGAGGTGATTGCCCGGCAGACCGGCCGTACGAGTGACGGTGTGAAGGAGCAGTTGCTGGATCTGCTGACGGTGGGCGAGGACCAGGCCCAGCAGTGGGCGGATTCCCTGCGGCCGCTGGAGGAGCAGCTGGAGCATCTGCTGGATGACCTCAATGCCAACTTGCGGCCGCGCATCGAAAAACCGGTGCGGGAGCGCCCCTTGATGGCTTTGGGATTGGCTGCTGGAGTGGGGCTACTGCTCGGTCTGTTGCTCTCCGGCCGCCGTTCGTCATGACCAGCTCCGACTCCTCTTCTTCGCAGGACGCGCCGCGGCGTGGCGTCCCCTTGAAGGCGGCCTCCCGGATCACGGGGTTGGTGGCCTCGGTGATGGACCTGCATGTCCGGATTGCCCTGAAGGAGGCCGACCGCGAGAAGCGCCGTTTGATTGGCGGGGTCGTGCTGCTGATGGCGGGCCTCTCGGCGCTGTTGATGGCCTGGTTGGCGGCCGATGTGGCGCTGTTGTTCTGGCTGCATCAGAACTGGGGCTGGAGCTGGATCCACTCCGCCCTGGGCTTGATGGCGGTGAACCTGCTGCTGAGTGCTGTGTTCCTGCGGATCGGTGGCCTGATGACCAAGGGCCCCTACCTGCCCGAAACCTTGGCGGGTCTTACGAAGACGACTCGGGCGTTGGTTGGTCGCTGAGCCAGCGGCAGAGGCCCGGCAGGGAGAGTCCCTGCAGGCTGAGGTTGAGGATCACCGTGATGAAAACGATCCCCTGGCAGTTCTGGGCCAGGACGCTGGCGGCTGCATCGCTGGGCACTCCCCGCAACAGCGGGATGGCGCCCATGACGTTGAAGGAGAGAGCCAGGGGGACCGCTCCGCGTAGGCCGCACCAGGCGATCAATAAGGACTCCTTCAGGCTGAAGGGCGAGAGCCGCTGAAAGATCAGGACGCTCAGGGGCCGGGCGACGAGCATCAGGACCGCGGCGGTGGCCACACCGGCCGGTAGGGCGGGCAGCAGGTGGGTTGGATTCACCAGTAGACCAAAGATGAAAAAGATGCTGATCTCCGTCATGGTGTTGAACGGCAGCAGCACTTCTTGAATCGTTTGGTGGTTGATCTCGGGGCGTTGGTAGTGCTCATTGGTCATCAATAGACCGGTTATGTAGACCGCGACAAAGCCCGATCCGCCCAGGATTTGTGTGCAGCCGTAATCCATAAAGGCGATGGAGATCGCCACGATGAGCAGTTGCTCCCGGTCGACCACCAGGCGGTTGATCATCACGCGGGCGACATAACCAAATCCCAGGCCCACCAGGACTCCGGAACCGATTTTTTGCAACAGGCTTGAGAAGCCGCTAATGACAACATCCGGGAGTGCTTGTCCTTGCGCTCCAACGCTGAAGAGACTGGCGGCGATGCTGAACAAAATCAGCGCCGATGGGTCATTGACGGAAGACTCAAATTCGAGCAGATCTTGAACATTCTTTGGCACATGCCGTTTGACCTGACGCAGGACCCCGAGGGTGGCTCCGGCGTCGGTGGAACCCAGGCAGGCGGCCACGAGAAGAGCTGCTCCCAGGGGGATGGCATTGCTGAGCCCCGGGGTGATGGCCGCCCCGCTTTGGGAGGTCAGCCAGACGATCGCAGCACCCAGGACCAGGGTGGAGACGGCGACCCCGGCAATGGCCAGGACGAGGCCGTATTTGAGGAAGCCACGAATCGCCTGGGTGTCGGTTTTCAGCCCGGCATAAAACAGCAGTAGGGCCAACGAGAAGGTCTGAAGCCGTTCGACCTCGGATGGATGGATATCGAGAACCTGAAGATTGATCAGCAGGCCTAAGAAGAGAACCCCAAGAACAGCGGGAATCCCAATTCGAATCGAGAAGCGGCTGATGATCAGCGTGCCCAGATAGACCGCTCCGATGAAGAGCAGTTGAATCTCGAGGGGGATCGTCATTAACCCCTGGCTGCTGGCCAGTAGGGGGGTGATCCAGTGACTCATGGCAGAAGCCTAGGGCTGGCTTTAGCGGATTTCGTAGTGGAGCCAGCGGCAATCAATGCCTCCGTTGCTGATCGGAATGCGCCGGCTGGCTTTCATGCGTAGGGCGCCGGTCAGCTCCGGGTTGCCGCTGAGGAGCCAGAGGCTCCAGCCACTGCAGCGCTCTTTCACCATGGCCCCGAGATCGGCATAGAGCTGCTCGAGTTCATCGCGTTCACCAATCCGCTCGCCATAGGGCGGATTACAGACCAGGACCCCTGGGCCGCTGGGCAGGGCGAGCGTGCGGAAATCGCCGGTTTGGAGGGTGATGGCTTCAGCGAGTCCTGCGGCCTGGGCGTTGTGTCTGGCTTGCTCCGCCACGCTGGCGTTCTGTTCGCAGCCCAGCAGCAGCGGCAGCGTGCTCAGCGGTTGCTCGCGCGATTGGGCCCGGCGCTGCTCCTCGTCCCAGAGCTCGGCGTCAAAGTCCGCCCAGCCCTCGAGGGCAAAGGGGCGATGCAGGCCTGGGGCCTGGGAGAGGGCCCAGCTGGCGGCTTCGATCAGGAGTGTCCCCGATCCACAGAGGGGATCGACCAAGGGGATGGATCCATCCCAGCCCGTCAGCCGGATCAGGCCGGCGGCCAGGTTTTCCTTGAGGGGGGCGAGGCCCATGGCGCTGCGGTAGCCGCGGCGATGGAGGCTGCCGCCAGAGCCATCGAGGCTGAGCCGTGCCTCGTGGCGGTTGAGGTGGACGTGGAGGGAGAGGTCGGGCTCTTCGAGGTCCACGGAGGAGCGTTCGCCCCAGATGTCACGCTGCAGGTCGACGACGGCGTTCTTGACCTGCAGCGCCGTGTAGTGGCTGTGGCTCAGGCCGGGATTGCTGCCGCTGACATCCACGCGGAAGCTCATCGAAGGGTGTAGCCAGCGCTCCCAGTCCAGGGCGTTCTGAATTCCGTCGTAGAGCGACTCGCGGTCATGGCAGGGGAACCGCGCGATCTCCCGGAGGAAGCGGAAGGGATAGCGGCATTGCAGATGGAGCCGATAGAGGCAGGCCATGTCCGCCTCAAAGGCCGCGGCGCGCCGCAGGGGTTGCACCTGCTTGGCGCCGAGCTTGATCAGCTCTTCGGCGCCAATCTCCTCAAGGCCCTGGGGGAGCACCGCGATCCCTTGGATCAGGCCGCTCTTGGCGAGGCGTTTGACCGGTTGCCGCTGCCAGGCCTCTGTCATGACCTCAATCGACTGGGGCGGTTGTCCTCCTCGATGGAGGTCTCTCCCATTGTGCGTTGACCCTGCAGAATGAGGGGGTCCGGTCTCGACCGGACTAGGTGGCTCACACCAGTGTTTCGGACAGCGGTTCGATTCCGCTCAGCTCCACTTCATGGGGCTGCAATGGTTTCGACGGGGCATGAGGAGGGTGACTGAAGCCTGCTCGGTAAGAGCAAACACGTAACAGCGAACAACATCGTTCGTTTCTCCCGTCAGACCGCCCCTGTGGCTGCCTGACCCTAATTAAGGGAGATGGGGTTAGATCAGCCTTATCAACCAAATGATCCATGGGGGCTGGGAGGCCCCTTCTTCATGCGGTGCTTCAGCTCGCTGGCCACAAAAAAACCGCGGATTCCCAGCCGCGGTTGAGGTTCCCATTTGCCGATCCCATCGAAGCGGAACCGGTAGGGGTTGCCATGGGTATGTCTACTCAGGACTTGGACACGTCTCTTTTTTTGAGAACGCAGCCAGCCACCCCACAGACGACTTCGTAGGCCTCATGACTTTTCTGGCTGAGGACTTTTTTGGTGTAGGCCCGTTTGGATCCCCCTTGGGTGAGGCGGTCCATTGATTGCATCAGGCGCTTTTTGATCGAGCGCAGGCGTTGAAGGGCCATGGATTGGGCGGCATCCATCCCACCTCTAGCGCCTGATCGCCCCAGGTGGCTGCGGCTTCACTCTGTGGTGGGGTGATCCTGGGCATTTCGCAACTCAACGGCCAGTTCCTGCAGGCCGAAACCGGCGAGGGCCAGGAGAATCACCAGCCCGGCCAGCCCCAAGAGTCCGTCTTCCACCGCTTCTCTTCGACTGGTCCTGTCGTAGCCATCGCCGCTGGCTGCTGCCACCGGCTTCAGAGTCCCGCTGTTTGCGTTCGCTCCTTTGGGTTGGCCGAATTGGAGCAGCGTTCCTAGACCGGGGGCACGCGCTTCAAGGGATCCAGTCCGTGTTTCATTCCCCCCACGCTGTGCCAGCCCATGGCTCCAGGGGAGAGTTGCAGTTGGCGTCTCTGCGTTGCCAATTGCAGCTGCACTGTTCTGGTTGCCCCTTCGTCAAGGGTGATCCGAGCTGCCATGGGTTCTGCAGCCTGCATGGGGCGGTGCTGAGTCCCCAGTCCCAGTTCTGGAAAGCCTGCAACGGCCGTTTCTCCAGGCCCGTCTTGGCCTAGGGGCACGCCGTGGTTCGGCCTTGCTTTCATCTCTCGATTCCAGCGATTGACCTGCAACGCAGTCATGACTGGTACGTCCAGGCCTTGGACTGCCAGCCCGGGCGCAGGAGTGAGCAGGCCTCGATTCTTGACTTCCAGGGCCACCAGTTGGTCTTGCAACACACGCCCCAGCTTCTGGAGCCGGGGCAGCCTGGGATCTATCCCCGACATTTCGGGCTGGTCTTTGAGACCTTCACCCGTTGGGAGCAGCTCAGGCTGCAGCTGGAGCGCAGGGGCTGCCTCTTCTCTGTGCCCCCCAAGTGCCGCTACTCCGGTGGTCCGCTGGAGCATCACACCCTGTTTGTTCAGGATCCCAGTGCCAACTGGCTGGAGTTCAAGCACTACACCCACAGCGAAGCGGTGTTGGGCTGCAGGGATCAGTCCCAGGTCGGCGACCAGGACCTGCGCTGAGGGGCAATGGGCATTAACTCGGATTGCCCAGAGCCTGGGGCGGTCCGATGCTGGGCCCATCGATCTCGGAGGCGGATGTGACCGACACTCCACCGAACCAGTCCTCAGGAGCGAGCTGACCGAAGGCCCCTGCTCCAACAGTCTTCTACCGCTTGTGAGCGGGCCGTCAGTTTTGACGGCACTCCATCTGCACCGCCTGAGGTGCCCCAGGAGACCCACCGCTCGACACCTGGATCCTTGGCCCCAGGTGTGCCTCCTTCAGAAGCTCCGACCGAATCCATTGCTCGAAGCCGGTGCCCTTGGGTGCCGGCTTTGTTGTTATCAGAACTTCCCCAGCTCCCGCTGAGCGCGGGGTCTCTGGGGGGCTGGGGCGTTGACGG
>NZ_JAFMKL010000025.1:0-19285 GCF_017852955.1 Vulcanococcus sp. DEBay_Sum22DG08_74 | reverse complement strand
TTAGCGGTCAACCGAGCCCATGATCACGTCGATCGAGCCCAGGATCGCCATGATGTCGGCCACCTTGGCCCCCTTGAGGATGTGGGGAAGGATCTGCAGGTTGGTGAAGTCGGCCGCGCGGATCTTGAAGCGCCAGGGGGTCACATCGTTGTTGCCCTGCAGGAACACACCGATCTCACCCTTGCCGGATTCCAGGCGGGTGTACAGCTCTCCGTTGGGGATCTTGAACGTGGGCGCCACTTTCTTGGCCACGATCTGATAGTCGAAGCCAGCGAATTCGCTGCCCTTGCCCTCGGCCATGCGGCGGGCTTCCAGGTTTTCGGTCGGGCCGCCCGGGATCATTTCGCAGGCCTGCCTCAGGATTTTGAGGGACTGGCGCATCTCCTCGATGCGCACGCGGTAGCGGGCGAAGCAGTCGCCTTCCTTCTCCCAGGCCACGTTCCAGTCGAAGTCGTCGTAGCACTCGTAGTGGTCGACCTTGCGCAGGTCCCAGGGCACCCCGGAGGCGCGCAGCATTGGGCCCGACAGGCTCCAGTTGATCGCCTGCTCGCGGGTGATCGTGCCGAGACCCTCAATCCGCTTGCGGAAGATCGGGTTGTTGGTGATCAGCTTTTCGTATTCGTCGATCTTGGGGCCGAACCAGTCGCAGAAGTCCAGGCACTTGTCCAGCCAGCCGTAGGGCAGGTCCGCTGCAACACCACCAATGCGGAAGTAGTTGTTGTTGATCAGACGCTGACCGGTGGCTGCTTCCCAGAGGTCGTAGATCATCTCCCGCTCGCGGAAGATGTAGAAGAACGGCGTCTGGGCGCCCACGTCCGCCAGGAAGGGGCCAAGCCAGAGCAGGTGGTTGGCGATGCGGTTGAGCTCAAGCATCAACACGCGGATGTAGCTGGCCCGCTTGGGCACCGGCACGTCGGCCAGGCGCTCCGGGGCGTTGACCACGATCGCCTCGTAGAACATCCCAGCCGCATAGTCCATGCGGCTGACGTAGGGCACGAACATCACGTTCGTGCGGTTCTCGGCAATCTTTTCCATGCCGCGGTGGAGGTAGCCGATGACCGGCTCGCAATCCACCACGTCCTCACCGTCCAGGGTCACCACAAGCCGCAACACCCCGTGCATCGAGGGGTGGTGGGGCCCGAAGTTGACCACCATCGGCTCCGTGCGCGTTTCCAGCTGCGTCATGGGGCCGAGGAAGAGGGCTCGCTGGCGGGATCTTAGGAAGGAAGGGCCCGTTGCTTACACCTCCGCTGGCACAGGCCTTTGATCACGTGCCTGTGCTGGCGGCGCAGGTCTTGGCCAGTTTCACTGCGCTGGAACCCCTTTTGCAGGAGCGGGGCGGTGGCCTGCTGATCGATTGCACCCTCGGTGGGGGCGGCCATAGCGCCCTGTTGCTCGAGGCGCACCCAGGCCTGAAGCTCGTGGGCTTGGACCAGGACCCCACGGCCCTCCAGGCCGCGGCGGAGCGCCTGGAGCCCTTTGGGGACCGGGTCAGCATCGTGGCGACCAACTTTGCGGACTACCAGCCCCAGGAGCCAGCTCTGGCGGTGATGGCGGATCTGGGGGTCAGTAGTCCCCAGTTGGATGTGGCGGAGCGGGGCTTCAGCTTTCGCCAGGACGGTCCCCTGGACATGCGCATGAACCCGCAGGCCGGTGAGACCGCGGCGGAGCTGATCGAGCGCCTGGAGGAGACGGAGCTGGCGGATTTGATCTACGCCTACGGAGAGGAGCGGCTCTCCCGCCGCATCGCCCGCAAGATCAAGCAGCACCTCGCTGAACAGGGGCCCTTCGCCGGCACCGATGCCCTGGCCTACCTGGTGGCGGGTTGCTACGCCCCCAAGGCGCGCCGCGGACGGATCCATCCCGCGACCCGCACCTTCCAGGCCCTGCGCATTGCCGTCAACGATGAACTGGGGGTCCTGGATCGCCTGCTCCAGCAAGCCCCCGACTGGTTAGAGCCCGGCGGCCTGATGGGGGTGATCAGTTTCCACTCCCTTGAGGATCGCCGCGTCAAAACCGCCTTCAGCAGTGATGAGCGGCTGCAACGGGTGACCCGAAAACCAGAAACGGCTGGAGAGGAGGAGCAGAGCTCCAACCCTCGCAGCCGTTCCGCGAAATGGCGCGTCGCTAGGCGGCGCGATCTGAGCTGATCAGTTGTTGCTCATGATCCCGGTGTGGTCCTGGCTGCCGAACAGCTGGCGGTAAGCCGCGGTGCTCACGCAGATCAGCACCGGAGCGAGGACCAGCAGGCCACCGGCGTTGAACAGGTAGGCCACGCCAGCGACGACGCTCTCGACGATCACGAACCAGAGCACGGTCCACCAGCTGGGGTTGACCCCGTCGATGCCGGCCTGCAGGGTCTCCACAGGACGCTTGGTGCCATAGAGGGACATCGGCACCAGGAACTGCTGAGTCACCACCAGCCAGATCTTGAAGATCGCGAAGGCGATCACGGGGATCCAGAACAGCACGGTGTTGACCTTGCCGAGGCCGAAGCCGATGCCCCAGGCGACGGCGCCCACGACGGCGAGCACGATCACCAGCAGCAGGCTGGAGCCGAAGAGGCGGCCGCTGGCATCGCTATCCCAGCGGGTGAAGCTGCTGAAGCTGGGTTTCTGGCCTTCGAGGCTGGTCCAGGCACCGCGGGTCAGCCCCACGGCGGCCCAGAGGGCCACGATGATGTAGCCGATGATTCCGACCACCAGGCCGATCTTGGTGGCGACGGGATGAAGCAGGGCCGGAGCGCCCAGGGCCAGGTGCAGCAGGCCGCTGGTGATCAGGCCGATGAAGGGGGCCATGATCACCAGCACCAGCACCTGGAAGAGCACGAAGGGCCAGGGGGCGCGGCAGAAGGCCTGCCAGCCATCCTCAATCGCTCGCAGGATCGAGAGCTTGTTGGTGCCTGGGGTGGGCAATCCCATCGAAAAAGCAGGTGTTTGGCCGGAAAGTAGCGACCGCGACAGCGCCTGCCTACCAATGTTGAGCTTTTGAAGCGCTAGGCCCGGCGAAGGGTCTTGAGCGTTTCCTCCAGGACGTCCCCCGCCCGCTCCACATCGGCGCCGCTACTCGAGCGCCCCAGGCTGAAGCGCACCGAGGCGGCGGCCTCCAGGCGGCTGCGGCCCAGGGCTTGGAGCACGTGGGAGGGTTCGCCCGCGGCGCAGGCGGAGCCGCTGCTGACCGCCAGGCTGCGGCGCAGGGCTTGATGCAGGGCGGTGCCCTCGACGCCCTCGATGCTGATGTTGAGGTTGTGGGGCAGGCAGGGGGCTTCGGCGCCGTTGCGTTGGATGCCCCCCAGGGCCTGGCAGCGCTGCCAGAGGGCATCCCGCAGCCCGGCGAGCCGCAGGCCCCGCGCCTGGCGATCCGCCTCGGCCAGCTGCACGGCCTTGGCGAGGCCGACGATTAAGGGCACCGGCAGGGTGCCCGCCCGCAGGCCCCGCTCTTGGCTGCCCCCGTGCTGTTGCGGCGCGAGATCGACCCCAGGGGCGATGGCCAGGGCGCCGATGCCTTTGGGGCCATAGAGCTTGTGACCGCTGAAGCTGAGCAGGTCGATGCCGAGCGCGCGCGGCTGCAGGGGCAGATGGCCGACGGCCTGGGCGCCATCGCAGTGGAACAGCACCTGCTGCTGGCGGCAGAGCTGGCCGATGGCCTCGAGCGGTTGGAGAACGCCGATCTCGTTATTGGCGGCCATGACGCTGACGAGCAGTGTCTCCGGGCTCAGGGCGGCCTCGAGCTGCTGCAGGTCGATCAGTCCATTGGCCTGGGGCGCTAGGCAGACCAGCTCAAAGCCATGCCCCGCCAGATACCGCATCGGATCGAGCACGGCCCGGTGCTCGGTCGCCAGGCAGATCAGGCGCCGGCGGGTGCCGCCGCGACGTAACTCCGCCTCCGCCACCCCCTTGATCGCCAGGTTGTTGGCTTCGCTGGCACCGCTGCAGAAGATCAGCTCTTCAGCCGTCAGACCCAGGGCGCCGGCGATGGCGGTCCTGGACTGCTGGACCACCGCAGCGGCGGTCAGCCCGGGTCGATGCAGGCGGCTGGCGGGGTTGGCGAACGCGTCGCTCCACCAGGGCGCCATCGCTTCCACCACCGCCGGATCGCAGGGGGTGGTGGATTGATAGTCGAGATAGGTGACGCCGGAGGCCATGGACGCCCATGCTGGCAACCATGCTGCCGAACTCGGGCGCCATGGGCCGTCGCATTGCACTGCTGTCGTTGCTGCTGGGCGCCGCCGCCGCTGCAGGGCTGGGCGCCCAGGCCCAGGAGGTGCGCGATGGCGTTTTCTTCAAGCCCTCGGAGCAGCGCCCGGCCGATCTGGTGGTGCTGCGTGAATGGGGAACGATCGAGGGGGTGCACCTGATTGGGGTGCACGGCGTGAAGCCCGATCCCAATGACCCCACGGCGCGAACCATCGTCGTCTGGGTGGAATCCCCGACTGGGGTGGAGCTGGCCGTGGACAACCTGCGCTGCAGTGCCAATGCGCCGATGCGTCTGACCAAGCGCCGCAACGAACTCTTGATCAAGGAGCTCAACCCCGGCGGCCAGGTCACCGAGGCCAACCGCTTGGATCACAAGATCTGGTGGGCCGCCTGTTTCCCCGAGCAGGCCGGCAAGGATCCCGCCACCCTCACGGCCCTGGCCAAGCAGTTGGGCTACTCCGGCCAGCTGATCGAGCAGCAGCAGGTCCTGCCTGGAAACCCTCGATAGATTGCGGCGATGAGCCTCGAACCTGATACCCAACAAGACGTCACGCCAGCGGCACCAGCCCGTTTGCTGTTGGTGGATGACGAACCGGGGTTGCGCACGGCCGTGCAGGCCTACCTCGAAGACGAGGGCTTTGTCGTCACGACAGCCGTCGATGGAGAGGACGGTTGGGCCAAGGCCCAGGAGCTGCTGCCCGATGTGGTGATCAGCGACGTGATGATGCCCCGCCTGGATGGCTACGGCCTGCTGCGCAAGCTGCGGGAGGACGAGCGCCTGGGCGGCACCCCCGTCATTTTCTTGACGGCCAAGGGCATGACGGCCGATCGCATCGAGGGCTTCCAGGCCGGCTGCGACGACTACATCCCCAAGCCGTTTGACCCCGACGAGCTGGTGGCGCGGGTGCACAACGTGGTCAAGCGCCAGGAGCGCCTGTTGACCGAGGCCGCCCGCTTCGCCGATGCCGACATCGGTCAGATGGCCAAGCAGATCACCGAGATCCGCTCCCTGCTGGCCACCGGTGGCAGCAAGCAGCCCACCGCGGCGGTCAAGCACGAGTTCACCCCCCGGGAGGCCTCGGTGCTGCAGCTGGTGGCGGAGGGAATGATGAACAAGGAGATCGCCCGGCGTCTGGAGACCTCGATTCGCAACGTCGAGAAGTACGTCAGCCGGCTGTTCACCAAGACCGGCACCGCCAGCCGCACGGAGCTGGTGCGCTACGCCCTCGAAAACGGCCTGGTTGAGTAGGGCCTGGCTGCCGGCGGCCCTCAACCGCGGTCACCGCTACCGGGACCGGGTCCAGGCGGCCGCCCAGAGCACGGTTGGCTATTACGCCGAGCGCTATGGCCATTCCGATCCGTCGGTGTGGAGGGAGCGCCTGGCCGCCGGTGAGATCTGGTGCAACGGCCAGCAGCTCCGGGCCGATGCAGCGTTGGCAGCCGGGGATCAGCTGATCTGGCATCGGCCCCCCTGGGAGGAGGCCGCCGTGCCGGTGCTGAGTCAGCGCGCGGTCGTCTTCGATGACGGTGATCTGCTGGTGCTGAACAAACCCAGTGGCCTGCCGGTGTTGCCCGCCGGTGGATTCCTGGAGCACACCCTGCTGACGCAGCTCCAGGCCTGGGCGCCCGAGGCTCGGCCCGTGCATCGCCTGGGGCGATTCACTTCGGGCCTGCTGGTCTGCGCGCGGCAGCGCGAGACCCGGGCGCAGCTCAGTGCCCAGCTGCGGGAGAGCACCGCAGCATCAGCCGTCAGCCGGGGCTGCCGGAAGGTCTACCGCGCCCTGACCGAGCCCTTGGCGGCCGACTGGCGCTGCGGCGAGAGCCGAGCGATCACGGTTCCCATTGGCCGGCGGCCCCATGCGCTGCTGGGGCAGTTGTGGTGCGCGGCCCTCCCGGGCGATCCCTCAGCCCTGGAGTCCCGTAGTGCCTTGACCCTGCTCGAGCGCCGGCCGGAGGGCTGTTTGGTGGAGGTGGAGATTGCGACGGGCCGGCCCCACCAGATCCGGATTCACACCGCCGCCTTGGGCGCTCCACTGCTGGGGGATCCCCTGTATCTGCCGGGCGGCGCGGCGCGCCCTGAGGTGCTGCCCGGAGCCGGTGGCTACCAGCTGCATGCCCATCGCCTGCGTTTGGAGCCGAGGGGTTTGGCGCTGGAGGCGCCCCTGCCCTCAGGCCTTCTCGAAGGCCAGCAGCCGTGAGAAGTAGAAGGGGGCTTTGTTCAGGCTGCGGCGCTTGAGCACGAAGCCCGCCGCTTCAGCGGCCTGGACAATTCCCTTCTCGCGCAGGGTGTAGGCGCGGGTGGTTTTGCTGGGCCCAGGGAAGAGCTGACCGATCTTCTTGAGCACCGCCAACACCGGTGTGTAGGGGGCAAAGCTGACGATCAGGTGCTTCTCAGCCATGGAGGCGAGGTGGCGCACCATGTCCTCGGCGGGTTCCTGGGGGTAGTGGATGAAGACATCCAGGCAGACCACGGTGTCGTAGCTGCCGCTCAGGCTCTCCAGGTCGGAGGCCAGGTAGCTGACGCGCCCTGGGGCGATGCCGGCTTCATTGGCCCGGCGTTCGGCTTCCTGGACCATGGCCCCCGAGAGGTCGGAGGCGGCAATCGAGCCGGCGCCCAGCTGCGCCAGCGGCAAGGTCAGGCTGCCGACGCCACAGCCGGCATCACAGAAGCTGCGGCCGCCCAGATTCCCCTGCTCCTGGAGCCAGGCCAGCACGTTGTCGACGGTCTTCTGGTGGCCGATGCGGATGTTCCGCTGCACCTTGTTGACGTCACTGGACTCGCTGTAGATGCGGTTCCAGCGATCGAAACCGGTGGTTTCGAAGTAGCCCTTCACCTCTTGCTTCTCGGCCTGCTTCTCGGCGGCCTTGTCGTTGAGGAGCTGATCGGCGGGCATTCGGCGCAGGGGGGAGGTGGGGCGGATCCTATTCAGGCGGCCCGGCTCCAGCGCAGCTCAGCACTGGTCCCGCTCCAGCGCAGGGTTTCGCCGAGGGGCAGGCCCTGCAGTTGCTCCCGCACGCGGGTTGGCGCACCCAGCAGGCGCCGGGGCAGGACGGTGGCCGCGGCGATGGCGCGATCGGCATCGCCACTCCAACGGGCCAGGCGCCTGACCGCCTCGAGCAGGGGCAGGGTGACCCCGGCCAAGGTGCCGTCTTCGAGCCGGCAGCTCCCCTGTTCGACGATCAGGGTGCGCTCATCCCAGCGATGCAGCCCGTCGGCCAGGCCATAGGGAGCGAGGGCATCGCTCACCAGCACGACCTGCTCGGGTGCCAGCCGCTGCAGCAGGACCGCCATGGTCGGATCCACATGGACGCCATCGGCGATTAAGCCCAGGGCCACGTCCCCGCGTCGGACGGCGGCGCCAATCGGTCCAGGACTGCGGTGCTGCAGTCCTGCCATCGCATTGAAACTGTGGGTGAGCATCCCCACCCCCTGCTCGAAGGCATGGGAGGCCTGCTCCGCCGTGGCCTCGCTGTGCCCGAGGCTGACCACAATCCCTCGGCTGCGCAGGGCGGCGATCACCGCATCGGCACCCGGTAATTCCGGCGCCAGGGTCACCAGGGCGATGTCCTCTTCGAAGCCGCCGATGCGGGCCTCGAGGGCCTCCAGGCTGGGGGTTGCGAGGTGCTCGGCCGGGTGGGCACCGCGTTTGCCATGGGCGAGAAAGGGGCCCTCCAGGTGTGCCCCCAGCAGCCGGCAGCGGCCGCGTTGGTGCTCTGCGCGCGCGTCCCTCAGCACCCCCAGGGCTTGGCGCAGGGGGGCGACCCCGCAGGTGACCAGCGTGGGACTGATGGCCTCCACCCCATCGCGCCAGAGCAGCTCGAGCAGCTCCAGCAATTTGGGCAGGTCACCCGGCACCAGCTCGGGAAAGGCCAGTCCGAGGCCACCGTTGATTTGCAGATCGATGCCGGCGGGACTGAGCCAGTCGCCAGACCAGTTCTCACCGGCGGCGGCGCTTCCCTGGGGCAGCGGCTGGATGGCGGCGATCTGCTCCTGGGCGAGGCCAATGCGCCAGAGCCCCGGCTCTCCAGGCAGGCGAACGTGGCTCAGCCAGCGCATTCGATGCGAGAACGGAACCATGTCATCCTCGCTGCGAACGCTGAAACGTGCCGATGTCTGACGCTGCGCTGGTGGCCGTGGTGATGGGGAGCGACTCTGATCTGCCCACCATGCAGCCCGCCGTGGAGATGCTCAACCGCCTCGGGGTGCCCGTGGAGGTCCGCGTGCTCTCGGCGCACCGCACGCCCATGGAGATGGTGGAGTTCGCCCAAGCCGCCGCCGGCCGCGGTTTCAAGGTGATCATCGCCGGGGCTGGCGGGGCGGCTCACCTGCCCGGGATGGTGGCGTCCCTGACGGTCTTGCCGGTGATCGGCGTTCCGGTCCAGACCCGGGCCCTCTCCGGGGTGGATTCCCTGCATTCGATCGTGCAGATGCCCGCTGGTATTCCCGTGGCCACCGTGGCGATCGGCAACGGGGCGAACGCTGGCCTGCTCGCCGCGCAAATTTTGGCGACGGCCGATGGGGCCCTCTCCGCTCGCCTGGCGGAGTACCGCCAGTCCCTCCACGATCAGGTGGTGGCCAAGGACGCCCGCTTGCTGGAGCTGGGCAGTGCCGCTTACTTGGCACAGATGTGATCGGTTGGGGCGGTGTTGTTGGGGTGACCCATGCTTGAGCGTCTGGTTCTGCCGCCCTGGTTGCGCCTGAGCCTGGCGCTGCCGCTGTTGGCCTTGAACCTGTGGGTTCTGCGGCAACTGCTTCTGCCGCTGGCCCCCTTCCCCGCCCTGTTCGTCGGGGCTGCGCTGATTGCGTTCCTGCTGGATCTCCCCACCCGTTGGTTGGCTCGCCGTGGCCTCCCCCGGGGTTTGGCGGTGTTGCTGGTGGTCGGCCTGTCCCTGACCCTGTTGGTCTTGGCTGCCCTCTGGTTGGTGCCCCGCCTGATTGAGCAGCTGGGTGAGCTGATCAATTCCCTGCCCTCTTGGTTGGTGGAGGCGGAGGGCGTGCTGGATCGCCTGGAGGTCTGGGCTGCCGATCGGGGATTGCCGACGGAATTCACGGACCTCAGCAGCACCCTGTTCGCCCGGGCCAGTCAGCTGGCCAGCCAGCTCAGCCAACGGGCCCTCGGGATCCTGGGGGCCACCGTCGGCCTGACGGTCAACGTGGTGATCGTGGCGGTCCTGGCCCTGTTCCTGTTGCTGGGCGGCGACCCGATCGTGGCGGGCTTGGCCCGCTGGCTTCCCGAGGGAACGCGGGCGTTGGTCACCGGCACCTTGAACCGCACCTTCCGGGGCTACTTCGCCGGGCAGGTGCTGCTGGCCTTGATCCTCAGCGCCCTGCAGATCGTGGTGTTCACCCTGCTGGGGATTCCCTATGGGGTGCTGTTCGCGGTGGCGATCGGCTTCACCACCCTGGTGCCCTATGCCAGCGCCCTGACGATTGTCTTGGTGAGTGTGCTGCTGGCCTTGGATGACCCCCGCACCGGCATCGAGGTGCTGGTGGCGGCCATCAGCGTCGGTCAGGTGGTGGATCAGGTGATCCAGCCCCGCTTGATGGGCAGCATCGTTGGTCTGCAGCCCGCTTGGCTCCTGGTCTCCCTGCCCGTTGGCGCCCGCGTGGGCAGCTTGATGGGCTTCGGCGACCTGCTGGGCCTGTTGCTGGCGGTTCCGGTCGCCAGCTGCTTGAAAACCTTTTTGGATGCCTGGGGGCAGCAGCCTGCCCCCGACGTGATCACTGGGGAATGACGCCCGCTTCCCGCAGGTGGTTGATCACCAGCTCCACGCAGGCCTCGAGGCTCTGGCTACCGGTGTCCACCCGCAGTTCGGGCTTTTCAGGGGCCTCGTAGGGGCTGGAGATGCCGGTGAATTCCTTGATTTCACCGGCGCGGGCTTTGGCGTAGAGCCCCTTGGTGTCGCGCTCTTCGCAAACGCTCAGATCCGCGGCGCAGTGGATCTCGACAAAGTCGCCGTTCTCCACCAGGGAGCGGGCGCGGTCGCGGTCGGCCTTGAAGGGGGAGACAAAGGCCGTCAGCACCACCACGCCGGCGTCCAGGAACAGCTTGCTGACCTCGCCAATCCGGCGAATGTTCTCCTCGCGATCGGCATCGGAGAAGCCCAGGTCCTTGCAGAGCCCGTGGCGGATGTTGTCGCCGTCCAGCACGTAGCAGGCCAGGCCGCGCTCAAACAGCGCCTGGTTGACCGCGTTGGCGAGGGTGCTCTTGCCGGAACCACTCAGGCCGGTGAACCAGAGGATGGCGCTGCGATGGCCGCGCTGCTCAGCCCGGGCGGCGCGATCCACCGATGCGTGGTGCCAGGCGATGTTGGTGGAGGCGCCCTTGTTGGTGAGCTCTCCGTAGGTGGGAGATGCGGTCATGGCGGGCCTTGGAGCAATGTCGGGCCATTGTCGCCGCCGACCGCTCCGGCTCAGCCGCCCGCTTGCTTGGGCCGGTAGCCCGCTTTCTCTAGGGCCGCCAGGGCGGCGCTCACCTGGTCTCCCTGCAGTTCGATCACTCCATCCTTCACCGTCCCGCCCGTTCCGGCGGCGGCCTTGAGCTGTTTCAGCAGGGCCTTGAGATCGCTTTCGGCGGCTTCGATGCCAGTGATGGCCGTCACCATCTTTCCGCCCTTGCCGGCCTTGGTGCGCTGCACCCGCACGCGCTGTTGGGCCTTGGCCGTCGATTCCGCAGGGGCACTGCTGGCCCGTTGCAGGCTTTCAGGCCGTGTGAATTCTTGCCAGCCTCCCTTCGGCATCGCTTTGGATGTGTCTTGGTTCCAGTTCAGCGCAACGGAGGTCCGCGATGGATTTGCCGGCCGTTCAGGTGGAGGTCTGCCGTCCTGGCCCGAGTGGCGCTGCCTTGTCCACCTCCGTGAGCGGCAGTGATCCCTGCACTGCAGGGGGTCAGCGCATCCGCATCGATCAGCCCGCCGGCTGGCCAGTCCTGCCGCCCCCGCCAGTTCCTAACCTTGACTGACTCCGCGCGCACCTGGTGACCAGCACCGTTCCTTCGATGACGTCGGCATTGGCGCTGGAGTCACGGCCCAACAGCCTGGGTCGCTACGGCCAATTTGGCGGTCAGTACGTTCCCGAGACCCTGATCCCCGCCCTGGCGGAACTGGAGCGGGCCGCTGCAGAAGCCTGGAAGGATCCCGCGTTCACGGAGCGGCTCAATCACCTGCTGCGCAACTACGTCGGCCGGCCGAACCCCCTCTACGAAGCGGAACGGCTGAGCGAGCACTACCGCCGCGCCGAGGGCGGCCCGCGCATTTGGTTGAAGCGCGAAGACCTCAATCACACCGGCGCCCACAAGATCAACAACGCCCTGGGCCAGGCACTCCTGGCCCTGCGGATGGGCAAAAAGCGGATCATTGCCGAAACCGGTGCGGGCCAGCACGGTGTGGCCACCGCCACGGTCTGTGCGCGCTTTGGCCTCGAGTGCGTCGTCTACATGGGCGCCGAGGACATGCGCCGTCAGGCCCTGAACGTCTTCCGGATGCGTCTGCTGGGGGCAACGGTTCAGCCCGTCACCGCTGGCACCGCCACCTTGAAGGACGCCACCAGTGAGGCGATCCGCGATTGGGTCACCAACGTCGAGACGACCCACTACATCTTGGGTTCCGTCGCCGGCCCCCATCCCTTCCCGATGCTGGTGCGCGATTTCCATGCCGTGATCGGCGAGGAGACCAAGCGTCAGTGCCATGAGGCCTTTGGCCGCAACCCCGATGTCCTGGTGGCCTGTGTTGGTGGGGGCTCCAATGCCATGGGTCTGTTCCACCCCTTTGTCCAGGACACCGACGTTCGCTTGATCGGCGTGGAAGCGGCCGGCGATGGCGTTCCCACCGGTCGCCATGCCGCCACCATTACCGAGGGTCGCGTAGGCGTGTTGCACGGGGCGATGAGCCTGCTGCTCCAGGACGAGGAGGGGCAGGTGCAGGAGGCGCACTCCATCAGTGCCGGCCTGGATTACCCCGGTGTGGGCCCTGAGCACAGCTATCTCAAGACCATCGGCCGGGCCGAGTACGGCGCCGTCACGGATGCGGAGGCCCTCGATGCCCTCCAGCTGCTGTGCCAGCTGGAGGGCATCATCCCGGCCTTGGAGACCGCCCACGCCTTTGCTTGGCTCGACAAGCTCTGCCCCACCCTGGCCCCAGGGACCGAGGTGGTGCTCAACCTCTCCGGCCGCGGCGACAAGGACGTCAACACGGTTGCCGACCGCCTGGGCAGCGCCCTCAGCTGAGCAGCCGATCGAGGTAACCCGCGACGCTCTCCACCGCTGAACGAGCGGTGGAGTAGGCCATGCGCATGGGGCCGATCAGGGCGACGTGGCCGTCGTTGCCGTAGCTGGCTTGCACCACTGCGCAGTCCTGCAGGGCGGGATGGGGGTGCTCTGAGCCAATCCAGACCCCGCCCCTGCCGCTGGCGGCCTCGCTGCGCAGAACCTGTTGGGGCTCCAGCTCCACAAGTTGCAGCAGCGGTTTCAGGCTGGAGCTGCGTTGGAATTCCGGTTGGCCAAGCAGTCCCGCCACCCCGAGGCTGACGGCGCCTTCGCTGCTGTTGCCCCGGGCCAGGTTGTGGCTGCTGAGGCCCTGCCGCAGCAATTCGCCGCTGCTTCCCAGTTGGCTGGGGAGCGCCTTCCAGTTCAGGCGACCAGTACCCCCCTGGAGTTGATCGCTGGCCCAGCGCTCCAGGGCTGGCACCTGGGCACCCAGTTCCTCGGGCATCCGCAGGTTGAGACAACTGGCGGCGGCCCCCTTTTCCACGAGCAGCACCAGTAACCGGTCGTCGCTTGGGACCAGCCGGACCGTCTCGAGGCGTCCCCCCATCTCCTGGGGCCGGGTGATCAGGCTCATCAGGCCCGTGAGGTCGGCCAGGCGGCGGGCGAGCTGCAGCAGCAGGTCATCCAAGGCGGCCCATTGCAGGCTCAACCCCGTGAGCTCACGGTTGAGTTGATTGGCGGCGGCACCGGGGGCGGGCAGGAGGCAGTCCACGTAGTGGCGATACCCCAGTTGGCTCGGAACGCGGCCGGCGGAGGTGTGCGGTTGGGTGAGCAGGCCCCGCTGCTCCAGGGCTCCCATGGCGGAGCGCACCGTGGCGGGGCTGGCCTGGAGGTCGAAGCGCCGCACCAGGGTTTGGCTGCCCACGGGCTCCGTGGTGTCGACGTAGTGCTGCACCGTCGCCTGAAGCACCTGCTGTTGCCGTCGGGGCAGGGGCTGCAAAACGGTGCACTGATGCCGCTTTGCGGATGCTACGGGGCCTAAACGCTGGCGCGGGCTGAATGCAGGAAAAAGCGGCGGTAGTCCGGGTCCTGATCGAGCAAATCCAGGAAGCGATCCCGGTCGAGCCGCAGCAGCAGTCCGTCTCCCCGCGCCCGCACGGTGACGGCCCGGGGGTGGTCCTCGATCAGGCCTGCGTCGCCGAAGAAGTCCCCCTCCTCCACCAGCCCCTGTTTGATCGGAGTCCCGCCCCAGAGATCGTTCTGCAGCACCTCCAAGGTGCCGGCCACCACCACATAGAAGGCGTCCGGGGCGTCCCCTTCGCGGAAGACCTCCTCGCCATGGCGGATCCGATCGCTGACGAATTCCGAGGCCAGCCAACGCAGCAGCTTGGGATCGACGCCGTGGAACAAGGGGATGGTGGCCAGGCGCTCGGGCGTGATCCGGACCCGTTGCCCCAGCTCCAGGTTGAAGCCGCTCATCTGCCGGTGCCAGAAGGAGGCATAGAGCCCGCCAGCCGCCAACAGATCGTTGTGGTGGCCGAGCTCCACCACCTGGCCTTGATCGATCACGGCGATCTGGTCCATGGCCGCAGCGGCCCGCAGCCTGTGCAGCACGGAGACCACCGTGCGGCCCTCGCTCAAGCGACGCAGTGTGGTGTTGATTGCTTCTTCGGTGCTGGGATCGAGGGCGCTGGTGGCTTCATCCAGCAGCAGCAGCTGGGGGTTGCGCACGATCGCCCGGGCAATGGCGATCCGTTGTTTCTGGCCACCGGAGAGGCGACCGCCACCGGAGCCGACCGGGGTCTGGAGGCCGTTGGGTAGGGACTGAATCAGTTCCCCGAGCTCGGCGGCTAGGGCTGCATCGAGGACCTCCTGATCGGACGCATCGAGCCGGCCCAGGCGGATGTTGTCCGCGATCGAGAGATCGAACAGGACGGTCTCCTGGGGGACCAACGCCACCTGCTCAAGCCAGGCGCCCCGGTCGGTGGTGCTCAGGGGCACGCCATCGACCCGCAGGCCACCGCGCTGGGGCTCGATTTGCCGCAGCAGCAGTCGAAGCACGGTGCTTTTCCCGCCGCCGCTGGGGCCCACCAGGGCAAGGGAGCTGTTGGCGGGGATCGTCAGGTTGAGTCCGTCCAGGCCGCCACCACCCGGGTAGCGGAACTGCACCTGCTCGATCCTCAGCTCCTGCCGCAAGGCCGGGGGGCTGGGTTCAATCCCTCGGGCCAGCGCCGGCCGTTGCTCGGAGCGCTTGGCGGCGGGCAGCTGCTGCTCCAGCAGGTTCAGGGCCGTCGTGGCGGCCTGGAGTGGCAGCAGGGAGGCGCCCAGCTGCCACATGCCGCTGACCATGGCCGTGGCGATCCCCAGGGCGGAGACCAGCTGGCCCACCGTGAGTTGCCTTTGCAGCACCAACCAGGTGCCCAGGGCAAAGACGCTCACCAGCGTGAGCATGGCGGAAGCGGTCAGGGCGGCCTGTTGCAGGCCCGACATCGCTCCGACCCGCTGGGCCCAGCGCATCAGGTCCCGGTTGCGACGGTTGAATTCCGAGCGGGTGGTGCTGCGCAAACCGAACAGGTCCACCAACTCCCGGCTGCGCAGCCGTTCGCCGGCGTAGCTCAGCAGCCGTCCGGCCTGCTCGACCCGCGCTTCTTCCCGCCGGGCCAGGGCCGGGGTGAAGGCCACCTGGCTCACGAGCAGCAGCGGCGTGAGCACCACGGCGACCAGGGCGAGCCGCCAATCGCTGGTGAACAGCAGCAGCACCCCAAGCAAGAGCTGCGCCACCGTCCAGGTGAAGAGGGGGAGCTGGCTGACGACCGCGTTCTCCAGGGTGGGAATCTGCAGCGCTAGCAAGCCCTGCTCCCCCCCTTCGGCGCGGCCATCGGTGGGGTTCGGTTGCTCCAGCAGATGGCCGAAGAGCCGCTGGCGAAAGCTCGTGCCCAGTTGGCTACCGAGGGCGGCAAACAACTTGATCGAGAAGCCGTTGCAGACCACCGCCAGCAGGAGCCAGGCGCAGGGCAGCAGCACCAGCACCGCCACCGGTGGCCCGCCGCTGGGGTTGCCAATCACCTGGTCGATCACCAGCTGCAGCAGCACCGGGATGCCCACCATCAGCAGCGGATCGGGCAACACCGTGAGGATCGCCAGGACCGCCTTCAGCCGTTGATTGCCGAAGTAGCGCCACAGTCGTAGGGGCAGCAGCAGCGGAAACATCGGCCGGCTCATCCAGCCAACCGATAGCAATCACAGCCGCGTTTGACCGCCTGGCCGCCTCAGTACCGCGGCACCATTGGGTCGGCTGAGACGCTCCAGGCATCGATTCCGCCCTGCAGGTTCAGCACCTGGTCGTAGCCCTGGGCTTCCATCAGCCAACAGGCGAATTGCCAGCTGCGGATCCCGGCGTGACAGAGCACGACCACGGGTTGATCCCGGTTGATCAAGCTCGAGATCTGCTCAATCCAGGTCTCCGATTGACTCAGGGGGAGATGGATCACCGGTTGCTGCAGCCGAGCCAGGTCCAATTCCATGGCCTCGCGCACATCCACCAGCTGCAACGCCTCACCGGCGTCGAGCCGACGCTTCAGTTCTGTGGCGCTGATGCTTGCGGGACTGGGCATCACGGAACCCTACCGGCGGTCACGGGGGTGCCAAAGATCGCCTTGATGCATAAAGATGAGGCCAATCCTGTAAGCGACGCATGAAGGCCCGCCCCTTCTTGGCGGCACTGCTGGCGGTGGCGTTGGCGATGCTGAGCTTTGGCTTGGCGGGTTGGTGGCTGCTCCTGCAGCGCAGTCCCCTTGCGTTGCAACACCAGGCCCTCTCCATGCCGCTGGCTGCGCGCTTTGTTCCGCGGACGGCGCCCCTGAGCCTGCACTGGTTGGTGGGCCCGGATGAGCCGGCTGCCTACGCCCGGGCCGTTGCTCCCCCCCGTCAGCGCCGTCAGGCCGCGGCGGCCGCTGACCGACTGCGGGACGGGGCCTTTGCCGCTGCGGGCCTGGACTACGCCTCGGAGCTCTCCCCCTGGCTGGGGGATGAAAGCAGCTTTGCCCTCTTGACCCCCCCTGGAAGTGGGGAGGCACCCGGTTGGGTGCTGGCGCTGCGCAGCCGCGACAACGAAGGGGCCCGCCGTTTCCTGCAGCGCTTCTGGCAGACCCGAAGCCTGGCTGGGACCGATCTGCAGATCACCAGCTACCGCGGCATGGGGCTGATCAGCGGTCGCGGCGCCCTCTTGGGCCAGGACCCGCAACCCCTGGCGACGGCCCTGATCAACGACGATTTGGTGCTGATTGCCTCGGGTCGGGGCGTGCTCGAGCAAGCGCTCGATGTCTCCCAAATCGATGAACTGAACCAGGCCGCCAGTGCGCCTCTGCAAAAGGCCCTGCAGCGACTTGGAGAGGGGGTGGCGCTGCTGACGGCCCGCCCCGAGGCCATGGAGCAGTGGCTCGGCTTGCCCGTTGGGGATGAGTCGGCGGCGGTGGAATTGGTGCTGGCCTTGGCCCCCCAGGGGTCGGGGCTTCAGGTGGATGGCCTGGCCCAGTTGCGCGATGCGCTCCCCAGCCTGGGTCCGGTCAACACGGAGCTGTTGCGCCAGGTGCAGGTCGCTGCCGACAGCCTTGCCTTCTTGACCAATCCCGCTGAGCTCCTCGCCGCCGAGGACGCCAATGTTTGGAGCAGCCTGCTTGGCCCGTCCCTGACCCAGGCCCTCAAGCGGGATCAAGGTCCCCTGCCGGCCCTGGTGGCCGCGGCGGATTCGGGGCCCTTGCTTTGGGCCCATCAGAGCGAAGGCTGGTTGCTGGGCACCCGCGGGGATCGTCCGTCGGCCGAGACCCTGCAGCCGGCCCTTGAGGCCGATGGATACAGCGCCTCCCCGCTGGAGAGCCGCGGGCAAACCCTTCAGGCCTGGACGCGCCTCGAGTCCAAGCCGGTCAAGGGCAATCCCGACCAGCTCCAGGCCCAGCTCGCAGGCGCCCGCTCCAGCCAAGGTGGTTTCGCCTGGTGGGGCCAAGGCCTGGCGATCCTCAACCAGCAGTACGAAGGCCGTCGTGCACCCCAGGAGCGCCTCGATCAGCTGGAGCTCTTGGGCTCACCCCAGGCCCCCTTCCAGTGGTCGATGGACGCCCAGGCTGCCCAGGGTCTGCTCAGTCGCTGGAAGCTCTGGCGCTTGGTGGGCACGCTCTCCAGCTCCTCCCTGACCCCCAGGGTGGACGGGGTGGCCTTGAGCCTGGAGCCTGATGCCCCCGACCAACGCAGCTTGAGGCTGCGGGGGCTGCTGCAACTGCACGCCTGACCATGGCCAGCCGCAAGCTTGAGTTGCTGTTGGTGCGCCACGGCATCGCTGAAGAGCGCAGTGAGGGCGTCGATGACGCCCAGCGCAGCCTCACGCCGGAGGGGCGTGAGCGCACCACTCAGCAGCTGGAGCGCCTGCTGGAGTTGGAGTTGGACTGTGATCTGGTGCTCAGCAGTCCGCTGGTGCGGGCCCGCCAGACCGCTGAATTGATCGTGAGCGCAGGGCTGGCGCCAGAACTGGAGTTGGCGGCGGCCTTGGCTCCCCTGGCGGACCCCCTGCCCCTGCTCGAGCGCTGGCTCGGCCCCCTCTCCCCGCGGCCCGGTTGGAAGCGCCTGGCCTTGGTGGGCCATGAGCCGGACCTGAGCACCTTGGCGGCGCTGTTGATTGGTGTGCCGATGGCCCGAGCCCCCCAGGCGATCCGGCTCAAGAAAGCCGGTGCCTTGCTGCTGCAGTGGCCGATCGCCCCAGGCGCTGACTTGCTCGGATCGGCCCGCCTGGAGATGGTCCTGCCGCCGCGGGTACTGCTCGGTCGGCGACAGTCCCGCAGCGAGGGCGGGCCTTAGGTTGCGGTTGACGCAACCCCGATTCCATGGCTGAGGAGGCAACCCCAACGGCAGCGACTCCGGCGTATCGCCCGGGTCTGGAAGGGGTGCCGGCCACGCAGTCGGCGGTGTGCGACATCGATGGACAAAAGGGGCTGCTGACCTACCGCGGCTACCGGGTGGATCAGCTGGCCCAGCAGAGCACCTTCCTGGAGACCGCCTATCTGCTGATCTGGGGTGAGCTCCCCGACGCTGAGCAGCTGGCGGCGTTTGAGCAGGAGGTGCAGATGCACCGCCGGGTGAGCTTCCGCATCCGGGACATGATGAAGTGCTTCCCGGCCAGCGGCCATCCGATGGACGCCCTGCAGAGCAGTGCGGCCTCCCTGGGTCTCTTTTATTCCCGCCGCGCCCTCGACAACCCTGAATACATCTATTCAGCGGTGGTGCGCCTGATCGCCAAGATCCCGACGATGGTGGCGGCGTTTCAGCTGATTCGCAAAGGGCAGGACCCGATTCAGCCCAGGGATGACCTGCCCTATGCGGCCAACTTCCTGTACATGCTCACCGAGCGTGAACCGGATCCCCTGGCGGCGCGCATCTTTGATGCCTGCTTGATCCTGCACGCCGAGCACAGCCTGAACGCCAGCACCTTCAGCGCGCGGGTGACGGCCAGCACCTTGACCGATCCCTACGCCGTGGTGGCCTCGGCTGTGGGGACCCTGGCGGGCCCCCTCCATGGCGGCGCGAATGAAGACGTCTTGGCGATGCTGGAAACCATCGGCTCGGCTGATCAGGTGAGGCCCTGGCTGGATCAGGCCATTGCCGAGAAGCGCAAGATCATGGGCTTCGGCCACCGCGAGTACAAGGTCAAGGACCCCCGGGCGGTGATCCTGCAGAAACTGGCGGAAGAGCTCTTCGATCAGTTCGGCCACGACCCCCTCTACGACCTGGCCCGCGAGTTGGAAGCCGCGGCAGCCGAGCGCCTGGGTCCGAAGGGGATCTACCCGAACGTCGACTTCTATTCCGGTTTGGTCTACCGAAAACTGGGCATTCCCCAGG
>NZ_JAFMKL010000123.1:0-4653 GCF_017852955.1 Vulcanococcus sp. DEBay_Sum22DG08_74 | reverse complement strand
GTTGACCAACACCAGATGGCACTGCTCCGCCACCAGGTTGAGGCTGGCCTCCAGCTGTTCGGCCAGATCAGCCGGGCACTGATTGCAGAAGGGGCTGCGCTGCAACACGATCACCCGATCGCCGCCGCCAAAGGGGGCCGTTCGGGCTTCCTCCAGAGCCTGAGCGGCCTGAGCGGCATCGTTGCCGTCCAGACGGCTGAGGTTGATGCTCTGCCAGGAGGGATCGACCTGGTTCTTGACCAGTGCTTCGACGGCCCGGCTGCGCGCGGCTTCGTCGTCGCCCCAGATCAGATGGATCGGCATGGCAGCACAGGGTGCAGTGCAGTTTGCGCCAGATCCCCATCGGCTGTGACCAACACAGCCACCTCGTTCTGAATTGCTGTGGCCAGTTCGATCGCGTGGTGGAGCTCCAGCTCCGGTTCCTGTTGCTGGAGACGGCTGGCGGCCAGGGCGAGATCCCCATCGAGCGGCACCTGCCGCCACTGCCTGGGGTTTGCAAAGGCGGCGCCGTAGCGCAAGGCCAGGGCTTCATCCCCTTGGCACAGGGCAGTCTTCATGACCTGCACCAGGCTGATGCTGCTGATCACTCCTTGCCAGCTGCCTTGGGCGATGCCCTGAAGGACGGGCTCCAGCACCCGGCTGGTTTGCGGGTCGTCGTTCAGAAAAGCCACAAGGGCACTGCCGTCCAGCGCGATGCGGCTGCCGGGGCCGAGTTGTCTGGCTTGAAAGCGAGCTTTTGCACCGGCTGCCCCAGGCGTTCGCTGCTGAGCGCTGCGCTCCTTGGCGCTTCCCTTGAGGCTCAGCAGGTTCTCCATCGCCTCTTGGCTGCTGGGACCACCCGCCGCGTCCTGCAAGGGGACGATGGCCGCCAGATCCTGGCGGTGGCGTTGGATCACCAGCCGCTCGCCCTTCGAGGCGCGCACCAGCAGTTCTGGGAAGCGCTGACGGGCCTCTTGTACGCCAAAACGCTCTGCCGACATCGCACTGCACAGTCTGTACAGAGTCTGTCAGCCGGGCATGCTGATCCCCATGGGATTCGACCATCCGATCTTCAGCGAGAGCCTGCGTCTGATCGAAGCGGCCTTGCCTGAAGGCGCTCTGGAGGGTTTATCGGTTCCCGAACGGGATGTGGTGCTGCGCCTGATTCACAGCAGCGGCGACCTCAGCTTGGTTCGGGGGGTGTCGTTTTCAGCTCAGGCCTGTGAACTCGGTCTCGCGGCACTCCGTGCCCAGGCTCCGGTGTTGACGGACACCGCCATGGCCGCGGCGGCGGTGGCTCCGATGGCAAAGCGGACCTTTGGCAACGTCGTGCGCAGCGTGCTCGATTGGGCCCCCGAACGAGCTCCCGAGGGCGGGACCCGAGCGGCGGTGGGGATGCAAGAGGCCTTGCGCGCCCATCCGGGCGCAGTGGTCTTGATTGGCAGTGCACCAACGGCCTTGGAGCTGCTGTTGGAGCAGGTCCGTACCGCCCAGGTGGCAGCGCCTGCCTTGGTGATTGGCATGCCCGTTGGCTTCGTGGGCGTGGCGGAGAGCAAGCGTCATCTCGCCGCCAGCGACTTAGCTCAGATCCGTCTCGACGGCAGCCGCGGCGGTGCTGGCTTGGTGGGTGCGGCGCTGAATGCCCTGTTGCGCCGGGCTTGGTTGGATCAGGCGGCGTCCGCTTGAACGCTGACGTGGCTGTTGGCTTCAATCCGGCTCAAGACCTGACGGGCCCGCAGCACCACGGGGGCTGGCACGCCGGCGAGCCGAGCGGCCTCGATGCCATAGCTGCGGTTGGCGCCGCCGCTGACGACCCGGTGCAGGAAGCGCAGGGTTGAACCGGTGTCCTCCACCAGCACCTGAGCGTTCTCGACGTTGCTGCGCTGCTCGGCCAGCTCGTTGAGCTCGTGATAGTGGGTCGCAAAGATGCTGCGGGCGCCGATATCGCCTGAGAGGTACTCGGCCACGGCCCAGGCGATCGAGAGCCCATCAAAGGTGGCGGTTCCCCGGCCGATCTCATCCAGCAGCACCAGCGATTGACTGCTGGCGTGGTGAAGGATGTTGGCGGTCTCGGCCATTTCGACCATGAAGGTGGATTGGCCCGCAGCCAGGTCATCCCCTGCCCCCACCCGGGTGAAGATTCGATCGGCGATGCCCAGTCGCGCCCCGTCAGCTGGGATCCAACTGCCGATCTGAGCCATCAGCTGCAGCAGTCCGGTCTGGCGCAAGTAGCAGCTCTTGCCGCTGGCGTTGGGCCCGGTCAGCACCACCAGGTCGCAGCCCTCCCCAAGGCTGACGTCGTTGGGCGTGAACGGTTCCTCCACCAGCAGTTGTTCCACCACGGGGTGGCGTCCCCCCTGGATCTCCAGGCAGCGGCTGTCGGGGACCAGTTGCGGTTTGCAGTACCTGGAGGTGGCGGCCACCTCCGCCAGCGACGCCAGGGCATCCAGTTCGGCCACCAGCCGGGCGGCGAAGCGAATTGGCCCGGCCTGCTCGCCTACGCGCTGACGCAGCTGGCAGAACAGCTCGTACTCCCGCTGGGCCGCCCGCGCTTTCAGCTGGAAGATCCGTCCCTCGCGGTTTTTCAGCTCGGGGGTGACAAAGCGTTCCTCGTTGGCCAGGGTCTGCCGGCGAATCCAGTGGTCCGGCACGTCCTTGGCTTTGGACTTACTGACGGAGAGGAAGTAGCCAAAGGTGCGGTGGTACTGGAGCTTGATGGTGCTGATCCCGCTCTTCAGCCGCTCCGACTGCTCCTGCTCGGCCAGCCAGGCGTCCTGGTCATCCAGTTGGTTGCGCAGGCCATCGAGTTGGCGGTCCACGCCGTCATGGATCAGTCCTCCCTCCGTAAGGGTCAACGGTGGGGTCTCCAGTAACTGGTGGCGCAGGTCAGCGGCGAGTACGTCGAGCTCGTCCCACGGCCTCGCCAGGGCTACAAGGGGTGCACTGGTGACCTCGCCCAGTAGGCCAGCCAGGGCTGGCAGTCGCTCCAGACCATCCGCCAGGGCCACGAGATCCCGAGCGGATGCGGTTCCAGCTCCGGCCCGTCCGGCGAGTCGCTCGAGATCGCCCATGGGCCTGAGCAGGCGGCGCACCCCCAAGCGCAAGCTGCGGGCCTGGCTGCCGCTCACCAGTTCCCCAATGGCCTCTTGGCGGGAGCGGATCCGTTCCAGATCCACCAGGGGAGCCTCGATCCAGCGCCGCAGGCAACGGCCTCCCATGGCCGTCATCGTCCGGTCCAGGGCCCAGAGCAGTGACCCCTGCAGTCCACCTCCCAATTGGGTCTTGGTCAGCTCGAGGTTGCGGCGGGTGGCTGCATCGAGCACCAGCTGGTCGCCGGCAGTCCACGTCGTGGGCAGCTCGAGGGGGATCTCGCAGCCCGGTTGGGTGTCGCTGAGGTAGTGCAACAGACCACCGGCGGCGCGGAGGGCCAAGGGTTGTTCCCCTAAACCCAAGCCATCGACGCTGGCCAGTGCAAAGCGCTCCAGCACGGTGGCTTTCGACTCGTTCAGGGCGAAGGGGGTGCGGCTGAGGGGCGTCAGCTGCAGGGATGCAGGGCACCAAGCAGGGCGTTCACTTCCGTCTTCAGGTGCTGGCCAGAGCACTTCAGCGGCTTCCACCTGCAGGAGTTCCTGGTGCAGTTGGTCACTCCCTTCCCGTTCAGTCACCCGGAATTCGCCCGTGCTCACATCGGCGATGGCCAGGCCCCAGCGCTGTTGCTCAGAGACCACCGCGCAGAGCCAGTTGTTGCGGCGGGCCGTGAGCATCCCCTCCTCCAGCACCGTGCCTGGGGTCAGCACCCGTGTGATTTCCCGTTTGAGCAGCGCTGGCTTTCCGCCGTTTTTGCTGCGCTCAGCGGCCTCTTCCACCTGGTCGCAGAGGGCAACGCTGAAGCCGCGCCCGACGAGGTCGGCGCAGTAGCGCTCGGCGGCGTGATGGGGAATGCCGGCCATCGGCACCCGTCCGATTGCTTTGCCGCCCTCTTTTCCCGTCAGGGTCAGCTCCAGCAGGCGGGAGAGGGCAATGGCGTCTTCGAAAAAGCACTCGAAGAAGTCCCCGAGCCGGTAGAGCAGCACCCGCTCGGGATGCTCTGCCTTGAGTTCGACGTAGTGGCGCAGCATCGGTGTGAGCTGCTCGCGGTCCACCAGGCTGTGGTGGTGCCAGGCCGGCAGGTCGTCGCTGTTGCTGCGGTCCTCAGTGACGACCTCTTCTTGTTCCTGAGCGGCGCTTTGCCGAACCCGCGGTCTGGACTGGGCATCCCGCTCGAGGGCCTCGTGATCCAGCTCGGAGTCAGCTTCTTTGGTTTGGATCGTTGCTGGCTCTGGCTCAAGCCCGAACAGCGAGCCCTGCAGCGCCAACTCGGTTTGGTCGGCCACAGGCAGGCTGTCTTCAACGCGGCCAGATCGTAGGCGCGCCACAACTTGTGAAGGAACCCTGGGGGCCTCCAACCTGCGTGGGAGGATTTGCCAACTGACAGGACGCCACCCCCAGTTCCATGACGATCCTCAACACCCTTTCAGTGCTGGCCCTGGTGGTGATGTCCTTCGCTCTGATCGTGGCGGTTCCCGTGCTGTACGCGAGCGATGACACCAGCGGCCGCTCCAACCGCCTGATCCTGCTGGGCAGCATCGCGTGGGTTGCTCTGGTGCTGGTCAACTGGGGCATGAGCTTCTTCGT
>NZ_JAFMKL010000122.1:0-4655 GCF_017852955.1 Vulcanococcus sp. DEBay_Sum22DG08_74 | reverse complement strand
GAGCGGCTCTGGCAGCGCCTGATGCGTTTGCTCGAGGCCTATCCCGATTGGCCGGTCTTGCACTTCGGCGAAACGGAGGTCTTGGCCCTGGTGAAGATGGGCCAACGCTTGGGGGTGCGCGAGCGGGAGCTCAAGGCCCTACGGGCCCGGATGCTGGACGTGCATCAGCGCCTGCGCCAGCACTGGTGGATGCCCACCAACAGCTACGGGCTCAAGGCGGTGGCCAGTTGGCTCGGCTTCCGTTGGAGCCAACCGGGGGTTGATGGGGCTCGGGCTCTGCTCTGGTGGCGCCGCTGGCGCCTGGGCGGAGCTGGCGCCGATGGCCGTGGTTCTCGCCAGAACCTGCGCCGGATCTTCCGCTACAACCACGACGATGCCCTGGCGACCTGGGTGGTCGCCCGTTGGCTTCTCGATCAGCCCTGACCGCCAGCGCCGGTTGGAGGCGCGATAAAGGCCAGGGGTGTGCTGATCGTCAGCTCTCTGCCACCGGCCTGCAGGGTGCTGGCCTCGAGTTGAGAGCGTCGGATCAGCGCCAGCCCCCGGCCGCCCTGAGAGGAGGTCACCACTCCAGCCCGCTCGCCGCCGGCGCTGCTCAGGGTTGTGCCGGGCTCGAGGGCTTCACTGGTTTCCCAGTAGCGCAGCTGTTGCTTGACCCCGTCGTAGGTGGCGAGTTTCGCCAGGGTCTCCTGGCCCACGTAGCAACCCTTGTTCAGGCTCACCCACTGGGCCAGTCCGAGTTCAAACGGATTGGTGTCGTCGTTCAGTTCACCCGGTTCGGTGGGCAGGCCATGGCGCAGGCGGTTGGCTTCTACCTGTTCGCCGGACCATTCCGGCAGGTCAGCGAGCCATGGCGGCAGCTCCTCGTCAGATCGCTGCAAGACAACGGCGGCATTCGGACCACTGCCGAGGTCGACTCCGGGTCGCATCAGCACGCTGTCTTCGGTTTGGGCTTCGCCCTGCCACTGCCAGAGGGTGGCCGGCTGAACAGCGCCCAGCCGCACGTTGTCGGCGGGGAAGAGCACGCGATCCAGGGCGGCCCGGATGGCCTCACCATTCCCCGCGATGACGATCAGGTCAGCACCTGCGTCATCAATGCAGACCAGGGCCAGGCCGCGCATTCGTGCCGTTGGGCTGATCAGGCAGGTCGGCAGGCAGTCTCCGGGTTTGGCCAGTTCAATCGCTTGACTGCTCTGGCCGTGCAGGAAGCGGCGGGTGTCGCTGCCCTCCAGGCGGATCAAGCTGACGGGAGTGCCCCAGCGGCTGGCTGCGCTCATGCCTGGTGTGCGGCTGCGACTTCATCCAGCTGGAACAGGCTGCGCAGCTCCAGGCCGGCCTCCTGCATGGCAGCCAGGCCGCCTTCCTGGCGATCGACGATCGTCACGACGCGCTCGACCACATACCCCGCTTCGCGCAACTGCTTCACCGCTTTGAGGGAGGAGCCACCGGTGGTGACCACGTCCTCGAGCACGGTGATCCGGCTTCCCGCTTCCGGCAGGGGCCCTTCCAGCCAGGCACCGGTGCCATGGCCTTTGGCTTCCTTACGAACGATCAGGGCATCGAGGGCTTGACCGGCCAAGGCCGCGGCTTGGGCCACGCCACTGACCAGGGGGTCGGCGCCGAGGGTGAGGCCTGCGACGGCCACGGCGCCGGGTTCGACCAGTTCCAGCATTTGAGCCGACAGCAGCGCGAGGCCCAGTCCGCTGAGGCTGACGGGCTTGCAGTTGACGTAGTGACTGCTGGTGCGACCGGAGGCCAGGGTGAAGTTGCCGTGGCGGTAGGCCCGCGTGGCCAGCAGCTCCAGCAGCAGTTGCCGCTGTTCGGTGCTGGTGGAAGGCAGGGAAACGGTGGTAGTCACTCCGCTGGCGTCGAGCTCTCGGTCTGTCTAGTTTGCGCCTAGAGCCCAGAGCCCCAAGGGATGCCGCTGCTCCGCTCACTCGCCATTGCTGCCGCTGCGGCGGGATCGCTGATCCCGGCTGCTTCAGCGGGCCCCGTTGTCTGCCGCACCAGCATTGAGGCGCCCCTCGATGGTTCTCCCCTGGTGGAGGTGAGTCGCTGCGGGCCGGTGACGACCACCCCTGAGCTGATGGAGCAGCGCTTCTTCAGCTACACCGCGCCCTATGCCCGTGGGGTCAGCGTCGTGAATCAGATCACCGATGTTCTCGGCATTGCCATGGGCGGCCGCGAGGGCAACCGGGTGATGGGTCTGGGTTTCCCCGATCAGACCATCGTCTGGGACGGTTCGGCGGTCGAGAACACCTATCAAGTGCTGCTGGATCAGCAGAGCACCCCCCTGCCTTGGCGCACAGCCGATGTCTCCAATGGCTTCTGCCAAGGGTTGCCCCAGGGCGGCTGCAGCAACCTCTCTGCTCCCGTGCGCGGCCTGTGGTAAACCACAACCGCCGGGGGTCTAGCAATCTGGTGAATGCAGCGGACTCATAATCCGCCTTAGGCGAGTTCGATCCTCGCGACCCCCATTCTTTGGCGATGCGATTTCTGGCTCCGGCGGCCCTGCTGATCCTGCTGGCCTTTTTCGCCGCCTCCGAATTTGCCCTGATTCGCCTGCGCCCGACCCGGGTGCAGTTGCTCGAGGAGGACGGCCACGCTGGTGCGACCGCCGTGGCACGCCTGCAGCGGCGTTTGCGCCGGGCCCTGGTGGCGACGCAGCTCGGCATGGCCATGGCCCTGTTGGCGCTGGGCTGGAGTGGCCGCGCCCTGGCGGAACGGCTCTCCACTGCTGCCGGTCAGCAGGTCTGGTGGGACATCGCTGTCTTTGCTGTCCTCGTGCTCCTGGCCACTCTTTTGGGCGGCTTGGTGCCGAAGGCCTGGGTCTTGCATCGCCCCGAAGCCACCGCCCTTCGGCTGGCTCCGGTGTTGGAGAACCTGATTCGCACCCTGGCGCCGTTTTTGGCGGTGGTGGAGCGTCTGGGTGATGGGGTGCTGCGCTTGCTGGGCTTGCCGCGCAACTGGGATCAGTTGGTGCCGGCCCTCTCAGCCGGTGAGCTCGAAACCCTGATTGAGTCCAACAGCGTCACCGGCTTGATGCCCGATGAGCGCGACATGTTGGAGGGTCTCTTTTCTCTGCGCGATACCCAGGTGCGGGAGGTGATGGTCCCCCGTTCGGGCATGGTCACCCTGCCTTTGGAGGTGCGCTTTGGTGAGCTGATGGAGGCCGTCCATACGACCCACCACGCCCGCTTCCCGGTCTTGGGCAGTTCCCTCGATGACGTGCGCGGGGTGCTGGACCTCAGGCGTTTGGCGGAACCGATTGCCAAGGGACTTCTGCAGCGCGACACACCGTTGGCTCCCTATGTCACCCCGGTCACCAAGGTTCAAGAGACCACGCCAGTCGCTGAATTGCTGCCCTTGATTCGCAGTGGTCAACCGCTACTGCTGGTGGTGGATGAGCACGGAGGCACCGAGGGTCTGGTCACGATCTCCGACTTCACCAGCGAGATCGTCGGCGAAGAGGAGGATCCCGAAAATCCCGAGGAGGATCTCCAGCAGCTCCAGGACGACAGCTGGTTGGTGGCCGGAGATCTGGAGATTTATGAGCTGAACCGGGAGCTCAACCTCCAGTTGCCTGAATCCGACGAACATCACACCCTCGCCGGCTTCCTCTTGGAGCGCCTGCAGCACATCCCTTCACCCGGAGAAAGTGTGTTCTGGAAGGGGCATCAATTTGAGGTCCTCGCGATGGATGGTCCCCGGATTGACCGTGTAGAGATCAGTCGCCGTTTGGCAGAGCCCGTCAGCGATGACGACCTTTGATCCCTGATAATTACTGCGCCGGAACACCAACGCCATGAAGCCAGTCCGCGTTGGGGTCATCGGGATCGGAAACATGGGCTGGCACCACGCCCGGGTGCTCAGCCTGCTCAAGGATGCGGAGCTTGTCGGGGTTGCTGACCCAGACCCCCATCGCGGTCAGCTTGCGGTCGAGCAGTTTGGCTGCCGCTGGTTTGGGGATTACACCGAGCTGCTGAAGGAAGTCGAGGCGGTTTGCATCGCGGTGCCGACGCTCCTGCACCACCGCGTCGGCATGGCCTGCTTTGACGCGGGCGTCCACGTCCTGATCGAGAAGCCGATCGCAGCCACCCAAGACGAGGCCTCCGATCTGATTCGAGCGGCGAAATCCTCCGGCCGTCTGCTGCAGGTGGGGCACATCGAGCGCTTTAACCCGGCCTTCCGCGAGTTGGTCAAGGTGGTGGCTGGCGAGGAGGTGGTGGTGCTGGAGGCCCGCCGCCACAGCCCCAACCCGGACCGCGCCAATGACGTCTCGGTGGTGCTGGATCTGATGATCCATGACATCGATTTGGTGCTGGAACTGGCGCAGGCCCCCGTTATTCGCCTTGCCGCCGCCGGCGGCCGCAGCGCCGATGGTCCGATCGATTACGTCAATGCCACCTTGGGCTTTGCCAATGGTGTGGTCGCCAGCCTGACCGCCAGCAAGATGGCGCACCGCAAAATCCGCAGCCTCTCCGCCCACTGCCGCAGCGCCCTGGTGGAGACCGATTTCCTCAACCGCAGCCTGCAGATTCACCGGCGGACCCACCAGTCCTTCAGCGCTGACCACGGTGAATTGCTGTATCGCAACGACGGATTTATCGAAGAGGTGAGCACCTCGCCGGTGGACCCCCTTGTCGCTGAGCTGGAGC
>NZ_JAFMKL010000121.1:0-4678 GCF_017852955.1 Vulcanococcus sp. DEBay_Sum22DG08_74 | reverse complement strand
CCTCGGCCTCAGCCTTGGCTTTCGCGGCGGCATCGGCCTGCTCCTGGGCCTTGCGCCAGAGCTCGAGCTGCTGGGGATCGAGATCTGAGCGCAGTTCAGACGGCTGCTCGCCGTAGCGCAGGCGCATGTCCTTGAGCGTCACCCCAGGGGTCTGCTTCTGCTCAAAGCGGGGACTGAGGCGAATGACATCGCCGAGGTTGATCGCGGCCAGTCGCTGCGTGATGCCGTAGGCCAAGGCAAAGCTCACCCCAGCGACCAAGGGGCCCATCCAGATCCTGGGGAGACCATTGGGAGCCTGCTTCTGGGGTGCTCCGGCCTTGGCCATCTCAGCAGGGACGTTGGTGGCTGATGGTAGGCCTGCTCTTAGGTCGTGTAGTCGGCGTTGATGCGCACGTACTGATCGGAGAGGTCACACCCCCAGGCGCGTCCACTCCCAGGTCCAGCACCAACCGAGAGGCGAATCGCAACGGTGTCATCCAAGAGGTAGGTGCCGGCAGCCCGATCGCGCATGTAGGCCGAGGCGGCCGGCCGATCAAAGGCCATGGGTTGGCCAGCTGCCATCAGCTGATGCTCCCCGAGCCAGAGCGCGACGGCAGCAGGCTCGAAGGGGACTCCCGCACGACCCGCGGCAGCGACAATCCGGCCCCAGTTGGGGTCACGGCCATGGACGGCCGTCTTGACCAAGGAGGAGCCACAGACCGTGCGGGCGATGGCCAGCGCATCGGCCTCCGTGGCCGCCCCCTCCACCTGGACCTCCAGCAGGCAAGTGGCCCCTTCACCATCGCGGGCGATGGCCTTGGCCAGGTGTTGCGAGACGGCGGTCACACCCTCCTCCAGGGCCGCATACTGGGCCGGATCCAGAGGGGCGCCAGCGGCAAAGGCCAGGTAGGTGTCGTTCGTACTGGTATCGCCATCGACCGTGATGGCGTTGAAGGAGCGCTGCACCGCGCGGGCAACCATTCCCTGCCAGACCTCAGCGGGAACGCCGGCATCACAGCTGAGATAGCCCAGCATCGTGGCCATGTTCGGGTGGATCATTCCCGAGCCTTTCGCCATCCCACCGATACGAACGGTCTGGCCGCCAAGCTCCGCCTCCAGAGCGATCTGCTTATCAATCAGGTCGGTGGTGAGGATCGCCTGGGCTGCCGCAGGGCCTCCCTCCGACGAAAGGCCTTCCACCACCGGATCGATGGCCTGCAGCAGGGTCTCCATGGGGATCGGGACACCAATCACCCCGGTGGAGCAGATCAGAACCTCGTCCGCCGCAAGCCCCAGGCGATCAGCCACGGCCTGGGTGGCACGGATGCTGTCAACCAGGCCGCGGTCGCCGGTGCAGGCGTTGGCCTGACCTGAATTCGTGAGCACCGCTCTGGCGACACCACCACTGGCCGCCAGGCGATCGGCGCAGAGATCCACGCAGGCCGCTCGCACCAAGGAGGTCGTGAAGGTGCCGGCACAAACGGCGCCCTCTGGAGCCAGCACAAGCGAGAGGTCCGGCTTCCCCGAGGCCTTCAGGCCCGCCGTGATCCCCGACGCCTGAAAGCCCGCAGGTGCGGTCACACCACCATCAATCAACCGCCAGGCGTAGGTCACAGCTGGTGAGCCGCATCAACTCCTGCAATTCTGAGTGCAGGCAGATCAGTGACTCCCCATGGGTCAGGGGCCCCGCTGGCAAGGGCAACAACGGCGCATTGGCCTGACCGGCGGCATCGCCACGGGCAAAAGCACGGTGGGGCGCCTGCTCGAAGCAGAAGGGCTACCTGTTCTTGATGCCGACCAGTACGCCCGTGAGGCCCTGGCACCTGGCAGCCCCGGTGCTGCAGCAGTGCTGGAACGCTTCGGCGACGCGGTTCGAACCAGTGGCACAGGCCCAGAGTGCCCAACGATCGATCGAGGAGCCCTTGGCTCGATTGTCTTCAGCAATCCGACTGACAAGCGCTGGCTAGAGCAACTCGTTCACCCGCTGGTCCGCCAGCGCTTTGAGCTGGCGCTCGCTGAACTCGCAGCTGAATCAACAGTGGTGTTGATGATTCCCCTGCTCTTTGAAGCGGGACTACAAGAGCTCTGCAGCGAGATCTGGCTGGTGGACTGCGACGAAAAGCAGCAATTGGAACGCCTGATGCAACGCGATGGACTCGGTCAGGAAGCGGCCGAGATGCGAATCAAGGCGCAATGGCCAATGCGCAACAAAAGGCAGCAGAGTGATGTTGTGATCAACAACAGCGTGACCAGCGAATCAAATCAACACCTCAAAAAAGGAATTGAGGCGGCACTGTGAGGCCTACTCATTCGCTTGAACTAACGCTTAGCCCTTAAGTTTCTGACTGAGGATCTGATTGGCGAGTTTCGGATCAGCCTTACCACCGGTCTTCTTCATCAGCTGGCCAACAAAGAAGCCCTGCAGTTTGTTCTTACCGCCGCGGAAGGCTTCCACCTCCTCAGGGTGAGCAGCCAGGAGCTCTTCGACGATCGCGGTAATTGCAGCAGGGTCGCTGATCATGCCCAGACCCCGCTCATCGACGATCTTGGCCGGTGAGCCACCCTTCTCCAGCAACTCGGGGAGGATTTCCTTGGCGATCTTGCCGCTGATCTTGCCGCCGTCGATCAGCTTCACCATCTCCGCCACCTGCTCCGGGCGGAAGGCCAGTTCGGAGTAGCTGAGACGGTTGGCATTGACGTAGGCAGCAATGTCACCGGTGATCCAGTTCGCCACACCCTTGGGGTCCGCTCCGGTGGCCACAGCTGCCTCAAAGAATTCCGCCATCGGACGTTCGTCCGTCAGCACACGGGCGTCGTACTGGGACAGACCGAGGTCTTCGGCGTAGCGGTGGCGCTTGGCAGCCGGCAGCTCGGGCAGCTCAGAGCGCCAGCCCTCGCGCAGTTCTGCACTGACCTCAATCGGGCCCAGATCGGGATCGGGGAAGTAGCGGTAATCGCTGGCGCCCTCCTTGCTGCGCATGCTCTTGGTGAGCTGCTTGCCCTCATCCCAAAGGCGGGTCTCCTGAACGATCGGTTCACCCGTTTCGTAGGCCTTGATCTGACGCTGAATCTCGTACTCACAGGCCTTCTGAATGGCCGAGAAGGAGTTCATGTTCTTGATCTCCACCTTCGTGCCGAAAGGCGCATCCGGCCCGCGGCGCACGGAGATGTTGACGTCACAGCGCAGGGAGCCCTCCTGCATGTTTCCGTCGCTGACGCCCAGGTAGCGCATGATCCGGCGGATCTCGGAGGCGTACTCCGCCGCCTCCCGGCCGGTGCGCAGATCGGGCTTGCTCACGATCTCAGCGAGGGCCACACCAGCGCGGTTGTAATCCACCAACGAGTGGGTTGAACCGGCGAGACGATCGCTACCAGCGTGAACCAATTTGCCGGCGTCCTCCTCCATGTGGAGACGCTCAATCCCGATCTTCTTGAGGTAGGTGTCTTTGCCTTTCTCAGCCACCTCAACTTCAATCCAACCGTCCTCGGCGATCGGTTCGTCGTATTGAGAGATCTGGTAGTTCTTGGGCAGGTCCGGATAGAAATATTGCTTGCGATCGAATTTGCTGTGCTCAGCAATATTCAGATTGAGAGCCATGGAGGCCTTCACGGCGTACTCCAGCACCTTCTGATTCAGGACCGGAAGGGTTCCCGGCAGGCCGCACACCACCGGATCGATATGGGTATTGGGATCGTCCCCAAAGGTGGTGGAGGCGCCGGTGAAGATCTTGCTGTTGGTCCCCAGTTGCACATGGGTCTCCAAGCCGATCACTGCTTCCCAGGCGGCCTCAGCTGCCATGTCCCAACTCCGTCAATCGCCTGATCCTATGGAAGGGCCGCTGGTCAGCCCAACGCATCACCTGAAACACTGGCGGTTCGGGTTGGATCGGCCATGACAGCCGCCCAGGGCAACGGAGTTCTGATCCTCGGTGGCGGCCTCATGGGTCTCGCCCTGGCCCATCAGCTCGCCCGGGCAGGTCGCTCCGTTGAAGTGCTCAGCCGCCAGCGCAGCGAAGCCGCTGGTTTTGTAGCCGCCGGGATGCTCGCGCCCCATGCCGAAGGGCTCAGCGGTGATCTGCTGCGCCTCGGCCAAGACAGCCTGCAGCGGATCCCCGGCTGGGTGGAGCAGATCGAAGCCGACAGCGGCCTCTCCTGCGGTCTGCGGGACTGCGGAATCGTGGTGCCCTTCGCCTCAGAAGCGGAGCGCGACATCTATCCCACCGCTCCCTGGGGCCAAGCACTGGATCGTGCAGCCCTCGAACGCGAAATCCCCGGCATCGGACCCGGCTGGCGGGCCGGACTGCTGTTCCAGCAGGACGGACAAATCGATAACCGCCGGCAACTCATGCGCGCGCTGGAGCGCTCCTGTGTCGACCTGGGTGTCCGCTTCCAGGAGGGCGTTGAAGTCCTGGAACTGCTCCAGCGGGACCAGACACTTCGGGGGATCCGCGTCCGCAACGCCGAAGGCGACCTCCAGACCATCGATGCCCGTGAGGCCGTGCTCTGCTGCGGCGCCTGGAGTGCCGACCTGCTGCCGGAGCTGCCGATCTATCCGGTCAAAGGGCAGATGCTCTCGCTGCAGGGCCCCAAAGACGCCCTGCCCCGGGTGATCTTTGGCCCAGGCACCTATTTGGTCCCGCGAGAAGACGGCCTGTTGGTGGTCGGAGCCACCAGCGAACGGGATGCAGGATTCACCACC
>NZ_JAFMKL010000120.1:0-4679 GCF_017852955.1 Vulcanococcus sp. DEBay_Sum22DG08_74 | reverse complement strand
TGACGTTTCTCACTCGCATTGCGAATGCGGGTGAGCATGTCGGAAATCGGGTCGTGATTAGCCATAGGTCGGGTCCGAAGAGGGCTCAGTTGCTGCGGAACGGCATTCCCATCTCGCGGAGGAGGGCCCGGCCCTCTTCGTCGTTACGGGCAGTGGTCACGATGGTGATGTCCATGCCCCGGATGGCATCGATCTTGTCGAAAGAGATCTCGGGAAAAATGATCTGCTCCTTCACCCCGAGGGTGTAGTTGCCACGACCGTCGAAGCTCTTCTCGCTCACACCGCGGAAGTCGCGGATGCGGGGGAGAGCCAGGTTGATGAGACGCTCGAGGAACGCATACATGCGGTCACCGCGGAGGGTGACGGCCACGCCAATCGGCATGCCCTGACGGATTTTGAAGCCAGCGATGGCCTTCTTGGCGCGGGTCACAACCACCTTTTGACCGGTGATGGTGGCCAGCTCCTCGATCGAGGCCTCAAGGGCCTTGGCGTTGGCTGCGGCTTCGCCGAGACCCCGGTTGACGGTGACTTTCACCACCTTGGGGACTTCGTGAATGTTCGAGAGACTGAGATCCTTAAGCAACTTGGGCTGGATCTTCTCCCGATAGTTCTGTTTAAGGGACATGACGGGGAAAGGAGATGCGCTTCTGGGCTTGGTCAGAAGGCGGACAAGGTCGATGTAAGAGAGATCAGTCGAGGATCTCGCCGGTTTTCTTGAGGCGGCGCTTCTTGGTGCCGTCCTTCTCCACCACGATTTCCACGCGGCTGGCCACCTTCTTATCGGTGGAATACAGCATCACGTTGGAAGCGTGCAGGGAGGCCTCTTCGGTCACGATGCGACCGGTTTCGCCTTCCTGGGTGGGCTTCATGTGACGGGTGCGCAGGTTGATGCCCTGCACAACCACGCGGTTCTCATAGGGAAGGGTGCGCAGGACCTCACCGGTCTTGCCCTTGTCCTTACCGCTGATCACCTGGACGGTGTCGCCCTTCTTGATGCGCATTTTGGCGCGCACCTGAACTTTGGCTTTAGGGGTGGCAGTCGCCATCTCAGATCACCTCCGGAGCGAGGGACACGATCTTGGTGAAGTTGCGGTCACGCAGTTCGCGAGCCACAGGACCGAAGACGCGGGTTCCCTTGGGGTTGTTGTCAGTGCCGAGGATCACGGCAGCGTTGTCGTCAAAACGGATCGAGTTGCCGTTGACGCGACGCATGGTGGCTTTGGTGCGAACCACCACAGCCTTGACCACGTCGGACTTTTTCACGCCCATGTTGGGCATGGCGTCCTTGACGGCGGCCACGATCACGTCGCCCACGTGGGCATAACGACGGTTGGTGCCCAGCACGCGGATGCACTGGATGCGCTTGGCGCCGCTGTTGTCAGCGACGTTGAGGAACGTTTCCTGTTGAATCATCGGGAGGTCTCCTCAGCTGGCGCTGCTGTTGTTCAGCACCTCGGCCACGGACCAACGCTTGGTGCGGCTGAGGGGACGGGTTTCGGTGATGCGGACGCGGTCACCCACCTTGCAGGTGTTGGCCTCATCGTGCGCCTTGTAGCGCTTGGTGCGGCTCACCGTCTTTTGATAGATGGGGTGGGGGAAGCGGTTTTCCACCGCCACCACCACGGTTTTATCCATCTTGTCGCTGACGACGGTGCCGACCCTTTCCTTGGTTGCCATAACGGTTACTTAGGGGATCAGGAAGCGGCGGAGCTCTTGCGCTCCGTTTGCACCGTCAGCAGCTGGGCCAGCTTGATGCGGGCGGCCTTGAAGCGGTGCGGGTTCTCGAGACGGCGGGTGGCCTGCTCGAAACGAAGGGTGAACAGTTCGCGACGGGTGTCGTCGATCTGAGTGGTGATGTCGCCGTCGGAAAGCTTGCGCACCTCGGCGATGTCGGGACGGGCCATGGTCAGGACTCCACGGTGGTGGCCGCCGCGGCAGCCTGTTCAGCTTCCTGATCAGCCAGGGTCAGGAACTTGGTTTTCACGGGCAGCTTGTACTGCGCCAGGCGCATGGCCTCTTTGGCGATCTCGGGGGTGATTTCGGCACCGCCCATCTCGAAGAGAATGCGGCCGGGCTTGATCACAGCCACCCAGAACTCCGGGTTGCCCTTACCGGAACCCATCCGGGTCTCGGCGGGGCGCATGGTCACCGGCTTGTCGGGGAAGATCCGGATCCAGATCTTTCCGCCCCGCTTGACGTAGCGGGTCATGGCACGGCGGCTGGCCTCAATCTGGCGGGAGGTGATCCACCCGCACTCTTGGGCCTGCAGAGCGAACTGACCGAAGGCGATGGTGTTGCCACGGGTGGCGACACCGCGCATGCGGCCGCGCTGCTGCTTACGGAATTTGACGCGTCTTGGACTCAGCATGGTTCAGGCCTCCTGATCACTCTTCGTTCGAACGGTCTTCGAACTGTTGGGGCCGGCGGCTAGCGCGGCGCTTGGGCGCAGCACCCACGGGCACCTTGTCCTGAGTGCCGGGAAGCACTTCCCCTTTGAAGACCCAAACCTTGATGCCCAGCACCCCGTAGGTGGTGGTGGCCACTTTGGTTGCGTAGTCGATGTCGGCGCGGAGGGTGTGCAGGGGCACCCGACCTTCACGGCTCCACTCGGTACGGGCAATTTCTGCACCGTTGAGGCGGCCGCTGACCTGAAGCTTCATGCCCAGGACACCAGCGCGCTGAGCACGCTGGATGGCCATACGCATGACGCGACGGAAGGCAACACGCTTCTCGAGCTGTTGAGCGATGTACTCAGCCAGCAGGAAGGCGTCAGCGTCAACGCGCTCCACTTCCACCACGTTGATCCGCACCTGACGGGCGGAGTCACCGATGGTTTTTTGGATGCCGCTGCGCAGCTCTTCAATGCCGCTGCCCTGGCGGCCGACGAGAACGCCGGGGCGGGCAGTTTTGAGCTCAACCTCAAGCTGATCGGCCTTGCGGGCGATCACAACGTCGCTGATGCCAGCGGCGCCGTACTTCTTGTGGATGAACTTACGGATCTGATCGTCTTCCTTCAGGAGAGACGGATAGGTCTTGCTGGGGGCGTACCAGCGGGACCGGTGTTCCTGGGTGATCCCCAGGCGCAAGCCGGTTGGATGGATCTTGTGTCCCATCGATCGGTGTCCTCGGGGGTCAGGCGGCAGGAGCCACAGCAATGCTGATGTGGCAAGTCTTTTTCTGGATCGCGTAGGCGCGACCCTGGGCACGGGGGCGATAACGCTTCATCACCGGACCCATGTCAGCCGTAGCGACAGAGATCACGAGAGAGGCGGGATCGAGACCCAGGTTGTGCTCGGCGTTGGCCACAGCGCTGCGCAGGACCTTGGTGATCGGTCCGGTGGAGCGGTAGGGCATGAACTCGAGCATGATCAGCGCGTCGCGATAGCTGCGACCGCGGATCTGGTCGAGAACCCGGCGAACCTTGGACACGGAACCGCGGATATAGCGGCCGTGTGCCTGGGCAGTCGTGGATGAGGTGTTTGCCATGTCCTCAGCGGCCTCCTTTCTTGTCCTTGATGTGGCCGCGGAAGTTGCGCGTTGGCGCAAATTCCCCCAGCTTGTGGCCCACCATCTGCTCCGTCACGTAGACGGGCACATGGGCCTTGCCGTTGTGCACGGCAATGGTGTGGCCGATCATCATCGGCAGGATCGTGGAAGCACGTGACCAGGTCTTGATCACGGACTTGTCATCGGCGGCGTTCTGCTTTTCAACCTTCCGCAGAAGGCTGTCGGCAATGAACGGACCTTTTTTGAGTGAACGTCCCATAGCGGTTTAAACGAACAGCAAAGCGGTGAGGTTGATCAGGAATCGCGTCCGCCACGGCTCCGCTTGGAGGTGCGGCGACGTTTCCGGAGCACAAACCGATTGCTGGGTTTGTTCCGCTTGCGGGTCTTGAGGCCCAGTGCAGGCTTACCCCAAGGAGTGACAGGGCCAGAACGGCCGATCGGAGCGCGGCCCTCGCCACCACCGTGGGGGTGATCGCAGGGGTTCATCACGCTGCCTCGGACCTGGGGGCGACGACCCAGCCAGCGGCGACGGCCGGCCTTGCCCAGGCTGGTGTTCCGAACCTCAGCGTTACCCACTTCGCCGAGGGTGGCGTAGCACTCACGGCGGACCAGGCGCACCTCGGTGGAGGGCAGCTTGAGGGCGACGTAGTCACCTTCCTTGGCCATCACTTGAGCGCTGGCACCAGCGGTACGAACCATCTGGCCACCGCGACCGGCGTAGAGCTCAACGCAGTGAACGCTGGAGCCCAGGGGGATCGCCGAGAGGGGCAGGGCATTGCCGGTCTCGATCGGAGCATCGGGGCCGGAGACCACGGTGGAGCCCACGGTCACGCCAGCCGGAGCCAGGATGTAGCGCTTCTCGCCATCGGCGTAGAAGAGCAAAGCCAGGCGGGCGTTGCGGTGGGGGTCGTAGTGGATCGCTGCCACCTTGGCGACCACACCGTGCTTATTGCGGCGGAAGTCGACCAGGCGATAGAGGCGCTTGTGGCCACCACCGCGATGGCGGCAGGTGATCACACCGCGGTTGTTGCGACCTTTGCGTTGGTGCTTGGCCACCACCAGGCCCCGTTCGCGACCACGACCGGTGACTTCAGCGAAATCGCTGGCGACACGGGTACGGGTGCCGGGGGTGATGGGGCGGTACTTACGGATTCCCATAGTTCTTCAGACCC
>NZ_JAFMKL010000119.1:0-4745 GCF_017852955.1 Vulcanococcus sp. DEBay_Sum22DG08_74 | reverse complement strand
AAGGAAAACGCCGATCGCAGCCGCCTGCGCAGCATCCAACAACTGTTCAGCCGCCTGCGCTGGGGCTGCTCCATTCACCAGCGCTTCCGCTACCTGCCCCAGCTGGAGCTGCGCTCCCTCTGGAGCGCCTTCGACCAAGAGAGCGCGCTCTCCGCCCAACAGCTCGAGCTCTACGAAGCCTGGAAAGAGGGCCGCACGGGTTTCCCGATCGTCGATGCCGCGGCCCACTGCCTGCGGGGGGGCGGGGGATGGCTGGAGCTGAACTTCCGCAGCCGAGCGATCTACGCCAGCTTTCTCAGCAACCTCTGCGGAATTGATTGGCGCTACGGCGCCCTGCATTTCATGCGGCACCTGATCGATGGGGACTGCCCGATCGATCACTACCAATGGGCCATGCAGGCCGGGGCGACCTATCGGGGCCGCAAAGCCTGGACGCGGATCTATCACCCCGGCCAGGTGGCCGTGAATCGCTGCGACCCCCATGGCCTCTTCATCCGGCGCTGGCTGCCGCAACTCGAGCGCCTCACCAATGACCAGCTCGGAGAGCCCCCGGCCTTCGCGGGCTACCCCGCCCCAGTGCTCAACTACGAGGAAGCGCGCCAGGCGCGGATGGAGGCGTTGAGCAACACACGCCACGGCATCGGAGACATTCCCTCCGCCTTGGCGCGGTTGCCCGCTGACCTCACGCCCTTTGGCAGTGATCAAATCGCCGGCAGCCAGGTGCTCTGGGCCCAACCCCGGGCACCGGAGCTCTTCCCCGCGGCGGTGGACCTCGATCGACTGGACCAGGAGGGATGGCTGGCCCTGCTCAGCTGGTTCAGCCTCAGGCGCTCGGCTGAGACCGGTGAAGCCGGGGAGAGCCCCCCGAAGAGACGCAAACCCAAGCGCAGCCAAACCGACAACGGCCAGCTCAGCCTGGAGTTCAACTAGGCAACTGTTGGGAGACGATGCCGCTCCACTGCACCGCCTTGACCTGGTCGCGGCGCCAGGAGTGAAACAGCAGCGGCTCTGATGCCGTGCACAGGGGGCAGACACTGATCTGCTCTGGGGGAACACCAAAGCGCTCGAGCAGCAAACGGGTGGCGAGCCGCAGATCGAGGCGCTGCCGCAGCGGCTCTGGATCGGCGAGCAGAGCACCGCACTCCTCCATCGCCGCCAGGGCCCCCTCGAGCGTGAGGGACGCATCCACCTGCAGCAACTGCTCAGCGATCGCTTCCGGCACGGACGGTTCCACCTGGTACTGGGGGCCGCTGATGGCTGGCCCCAACGCAATCAGCAGGTCACGGCGGCGGCAGCCGCGCTGCTCCAGCTGCCGGATCGCCTCTTGAACGATGCCCCCGGCCACACCACGCCAGCCGGCATGGCAGGCCGCCACCTGTCCGGATTCCGGATCCGCCAGCAGCACTGGAGTGCAATCGGCGCCGCAGACCCAGAGACTCTGACCACCGGCATCGCACACCAAGCCATCGGCCTGGGGCCAGGGCTCCGCGACGGCCTCACTCGCCGGCAACACCAACGCGCTGTGAACCTGCTGGGGCCGGTGAACGCTGATGCCAGCGCTGACATAACCGGCCAACACATCAGGGCCTCGGCCCTGCCACTGGCGGGTGAAGAAGCCATGTTCAAAGGCCTCCAGCAGATTCGACTGGAGGTAATAGCCCCCGTAGCAACCGATCCAGGTCCAGCCCTCTAGGGCGTTAAACCCTGCATCTGGGCGGTCAAAGGGGGCCTCAACGGCCTCAGCCATACAACCGTCTAGGCATCGGGGAGGTCCCGCAGGATCCAGAAGCCATCAAAACCGGGTTGATCCGGGCTGGATTGAATCGCCAGGAATTGCACACCACCGGCTTGACCGCGGGAGGCCAGGAATGCCGCGGCCGCAGCCTCAGCTTCGTCTGACTCCAACTGTCCCAGCAACCATCGGTCTTCTTGGCCCGCCTCCAGCACCAGTTGCTGACCGCAGACCTCGAGGCGCACCGGCTCCAATCCCGACACCCAGCCAGCGATCGCCAAGGAGCGGCTCGCGCTGAACAGGCGCAGACCGCTCACCATCAGCTCGTCATCGAGCGACTCCGGCAAGGGAACCAGACCAGCAAAGCTGGTGTCCCAGGTCATCGCCTCCCGCAGGGCACCGATCGGCAGGGAGGCCCAAGACCAGCTGTCGCCGCGGGCCGCCTCAGGCAGCGGAACTGCCACGGGCTGAATCGGCTGGGGCGGCGGAGCCAGGGGGCCCGCCATGTAGCCCTCCTCCTCGGGGTAAACCGTGGCTTCGCGCTCCTGGAGCCACTCGACCAGGGCATAGCAACGGCGGCTCGGCACCAGTTCCAGGCCCAGCTGCTCGGAGGCCCGCTGCACCATCGTGCGCATCGAGGAACGCCAGCAGCGGATCTTGCGTGGGGGATCAAACCCCTCAGCGTCCGCCTGCTCCAAGGCCTGCTCCAACGCGGACTTCAGCCACTGGGAGTTGACGCTGGAGGCCGGGCACTTCAGGACCCACTGGAAGGCGCGACCGGGATTCTCCGCATTGGGGGAACTGCAAATCAGCAGCTCCCAGCGCTTCTTTCCGTCCTCTTCCAGGATTGGACGGGAGTAGTAATCCAGCTCCCAATCCGCCTGCAGGCGGGCAGGACTCGCGGGCTCGGTGGCCTGAATCATCCGGCGGATTGTTCCTGCTGACGCAGCACGTTACGAGCCCTATTGGCGCGATCGGCGGCCTCCGCCATCACTTTGTCGCGCTCAATCAACAACTCACCCGGCTGCCCCTCCAGCAGAGCAGTGTTCAAGGCGATGCGACCGCGACCGGGATCCAATTCAGTAATCAGTGCTTTCACGCGATCGCCCTGGCCGAAGACCTCGCGCAGATCACGCATCTGACCACCCGTAATCACGGAGTGGTGCAGGAGTCCGCTGATGCCGCCCAGGTCCACGAAGAGGCCATAGGGCTTGATGGCCACCACCTGTCCCTCAACCAGCTGACCGACCTCGAGGTTCTGGAACAGGGCCGCCGTGGCCGCCTTCTTCTCAGAGAGCACCAGCTTGCGGGTGTCCGGATTGACCTCCAGGAAGGCCACACCGAGGGTTTTGCCCACCAGCGCCTCGTGGTTTTCACCCTCCTGCAGCTGGGAGCGGGGCACAAAACCGCGCAGACCTTCGACATCACAGGTGATGCCACCACGGTTGAAACCGTTGACCTTCACCTGGAGCACCTTGCCTTCCTTCTCGAGGGCACGAACCTTCTCCCAGCTCTGGCGCAGGGCCAGGGCACGGGCGCTGATGGTGACCATGCCATCGGCGTTCTGCTCGCGGGTGACGAGCACTTCAACGGTCAATCCCTTCGGGAAGCGTTCCTTGAGGTTGGTGATCACCCCCAGAGCACACTCCTTTTTGGGCATGAAGCCAGGAGCCTTACCGCCGATGTCGACATAGACACCATCGCTCTCCATGCCGATCACCGTGCCGGTGACGACTTCACCGGTGGTGCCGACGAAATCCTGCTCATCGAGGGCTGCCAGGAAGGCCTCCTCGTCAAAGTCGAAGTCATCGACCGAACGGGTAGGAACCGCCGCCGGCTTGGACTGGGGCTGCGCCATGCGGGAGCCACCGGAGCGCCGACCCTTGTTGCGGTCGTCGGGGCCCAGCAGGTCCGCCATGGACAGCCCCTCAAAGCCGCTCATATCGAACAGGTCGTCGTCGCCTGATGCCGGGGAAGCCGCCGGGCGCTGGGGCGCGACCGGCGCCTCACCTCGGGCCGCCCGTGCGGCGTCTTCCAATTCAGCTGCCCGCTGGGCAGCGGCTTCGGCGGCGGCACGGGCTTCAGCGGCTTCACGCTCCAGGCGCAGCTGCTCTTCCTTCTTATTGATCTGCAGAACCTGGGGCGGCTTGCGAACCGGCGGCGCAGCAGCGGGACGCTGAGGCGACGGAGGCACCGGACGAGCCGAGGTGGGTTGCTGCTTGGAGAAGGGCTGGGGGGGCTGGGGAGTGCCGGAACCGGCCATGACCAAGCAAAGACGCACAGCGCCACACTGTAGGGACGACCCTCCTTGATCGAAGACGGACCCATGGGCGACGACGCATACGCCTGTCAGGGATCCCGTCGCCTCGAGCGCCTGACCTGGCCCGCCTTCCAGGCGGCCGCCCAGACCTGCGGCAGCACGGTGGTTTGGCCCTTTGGCGCCTTCGAGCAGCACGGTCCTCACCTTCCCCTGGGAACGGATGCGCTCTTCGCTGAGCAAATCCTTGACCAGGTGCTTGAGACCTTCCCCCAGGAGGCTCCGATCTGGCGACTGCCGCTGCAGAGCATCGGCTTTTCACCGGAGCACCTGGGCTTCCCAGGAACCCTGAGCCTCCCGGCCGAGCTCCTGATCCGCAGCATCGAAACCGTTGGCGCCCAGCTGGCGGCGGCAGGCTTCGAGCGGCTGGTGCTGTTCAACGGCCATGGCGGTCAAATCGCCCTGCTCCAGGTCGCCGCCCGACAACTGCGCGCCGCCCATCCCTCGCTTGGGGTGTTGCCCTGCTTCCTCTGGAGCGGCCCCAAGGGAATCGGAGAGCTGATCGAGGAGCCCGAGCGCAGTGAAGGCCTCCACGCCGGACAGGTCGAGACGAGCTTGATGTTGCAGCTCAATCCTGAGCTCGTCGGGCCGAAGCGGACCGCAGATGGCCTGGGGGCCAAGCAGCCGCCCCAGGGCTGGAGCCTGGAGGGGGCCGTGCCCAATGCCTGGCTGACCCAGGACCTCAGCAGCAGTGGC
>NZ_JAFMKL010000024.1:0-19864 GCF_017852955.1 Vulcanococcus sp. DEBay_Sum22DG08_74 | reverse complement strand
TCGGGGCGACAGGATTCGAACCTGCGACCTAGTGCTCCCAAAGCACCCGCGCTACCAAGCTGCGCCACGCCCCGTATGTCTGGAGCTTACCGGTCGATCCGCTGGGCTGGCCGTGGCGCTGGGCCCCGGTACAACGGGCCCGAAGTCCTCGCCCCACCATGGGATTCGGCCCCGTTCGCGCTGTTGCTGTCCTCGCCGGGCTGACGGGCTGTCTGTTGCCTTTCCCGGCTCTGGCCCTCCCCGAGAGGCCATTGCAAATCCCTGGCGATACTCCGGTCGCTGACCTGACGCCAGGGATGGGAATCAGCGAGGCCATGCCCGATTCCCTGGCCTGGCCGCTGCGTCCTGGTCAGCCGATCCGTGTGGTCTATCCCTTGGCGGTCAAAGCCACGGAGGTGGACCCCTACGGCTGGCGCTATTCGAGTTCCCGCGGGGCCTGGCGCATGCACGCCGGTCAGGACCTGGTGGCTCCCGCGGGCACGCCTGTTCTGGCCATGCTTCCGGGACGTGTGGTTCTGGTGGAGCCCATCGACGGCTACGGCCTCACGGTGGTCCTGGACCATGGCCGCGGTTGGCAGAGCCTCTATGCCCATCTGCAGAGCGCCAACGTCCGCAAAGGTGACTTCCTGACGGCCGCCTCCACCCTGGGCCTGGTCGGCCAGAGCGGCCGTGCCAGTGGCCCCCATCTCCATGTCGAGTTGCGCCAGCGCCAAGGGGAGCAGATGCTGGCCCTCGATCCCACCCCGGTTCTTGATCAGGCCACACGCCTGACGCTCCTGGCCCCGCCCCCCGTGGCTGAAGCTCGGGTGATCGAACCAGCCCAGCCTTGATTGCGATTGAGCGTCCTGGCCTGAAGCTGCGCCACGGTTCCGCCTGGCTACAGGGCCATGGAATCGCCACGGAATCCCTGCGTCAGCGCCTGGCTCAGGAGGTTCCCTGGGGGCAGCCCCTGGTGCGCGTCTTTGGCCGCCAGCACCCCACGCCTCGTCTGACCTGCTGGATGGCTGACCCCGGCTGCAGCTACCGCTACAGCGGCCAGGTGCAGCCCATCACCCCCTGGAGTCCCTCCATTGCGCCCCTTCGCGATCTCCTGGAGCAGGAGTTGGGGGTTCGCTTCAACAGCCTGCTGCTGAACCGCTACCGCACTGGAGACGACCGCATGGGCTGGCATGCCGATGACGAACCGGAACTCGACAACCAGGCCCCCATCGCCTCCTTGAGCATCGGCGTTCCGCGCGATCTGCGTTTTCGCCCGAGACGTTCTTCTCTTGCGTCCGCTGAGGCGCCCTTCTCGCTTTGCCTGGATGACGGCGATCTGTTGGTGATGGATCCGCCCACCCAGGCCCACTGGCAGCACGCCCTACCGGCCCGTGCCCGGGTCAGGACCGAGCGGATCAATCTCACCTTTCGGCTGATTCAGCCCAGCACCGCGATGCAGTCGATCTCCACCCGGGCGGCCTTCGGCAGTGCGGCCACCTCCACGCAGGCGCGAGCCGGTGAAACCCCCTCTCCGAATACCTCGGCGTAGAGCGCGTTCACCTTGGCGAAATCCCCCAGATCGGCCAGGAAGACCGTGGTGCGCACCACCTGCTGCGGCGTGCAGCCGGCTTCCTTGAGCACGGCCTGGAGGTTGCTGAGCACCTGGCGGGTCTCAGCCTCCACATCTCCATTGCCGACCATCGCGCCGGTGGCTGGATCCAGGGCGATTTGGCCGGAGCAATAGAGCACCCCACCCGCCTTGACGGCCTGGTTGTAGGGGCCGACCGGTGCGGGTGCCGCGGCGGTTGTCACCGCCTCAATCGCTGGAAGGGTCATTGCACGAGAGGATGTGGCGCCGAGCCTATGGCGAACCTGCTGAATGCGCCCTGAGATGCCCAGCCCTGATCTCCCCCAGGAGCCGCAGGTGGAGCTCAGTGGCCTGTGGCATCGCTACAGCGGCCCCGCCTCCAGTGGTGACTGGACCCTTCGCGATATTGATTTCCAGCTCCAGCCCGGTGAGTTGGTCGGCCTGCTGGGCCCCTCGGGCTGCGGCAAAACCACCCTGCTGCGCCTGATCGCTGGTTTTGAGAAGCCCGACCGCGGCTCTGTGTCCATCGGCGGACGCCCCGTGGCCGGGCAGGGACGTTGGTTACCCCCGGAGCGCCGCGGCGTGGGCATGGTCTTTCAGGACTACGCCCTCTTCCCCCACCTCGATGCCTGGCGTAACGCCTGCTTTGGCCTCAGGCCAGGTCAGGACACCAGTCGCGCCTCCTGGCTGTTGGAACTGCTGGGCCTCAAGGGCCTCGAGCGCCGTTATCCCCATGAGCTCTCCGGCGGTCAGCGGCAGCGCCTGGCCCTGGCCCGCGCCCTGGCTCCGGGCTGTTCCCTGGTGCTCCTCGATGAGCCCTTCTCCAATCTGGATGTGGAGGTGCGGCTGCGCCTGCGGGCGGAGCTTCCCGGTGTCCTGGCCCGTTGCGGCGCCAGCGGGGTGATCGTGACCCACGACCCGGAGGAGGCCATGGCGATCTGTGATCGGGTGGCGGTCCTGGAGTCCGGGCATCTGCACCAATGCGCCAGCCCCCACGACCTGGTGACGGCCCCGGCGACCTCCTTTGTCGGTCGCTTTGTGCTGCAGGGCAACCTGCTGCCGGCCCAGCTCCAGGACGGTCTTTGCCTCACGCCCCTCGGGGTGCTCGAACCAACGGAGGCCGGGGCTGCTGCGTCCTCCTCCTCGGACTTGGAGGTGCTGGTCAGTCAGCAGGCCATCGCCTTGGTTCCGGACGATGACGCCGAGGCCTGGGTCGTGGGCCGGGAATTCCTCGGCCGTGAGTGGCTCTATCAGGTGCAGCTCGATGACCGACGCCTGCGCCTGCGTCTGCCCTTGGAGCTGGACTATGCCCGCGGCCAGCGCTGTCAGTTGCACCTGCGCGCAGGTGAGCAGGGCCGGCTCTACCCCAGTGGTGCCGCCCTCATCGCCCGCGGCTGAGCCCTAGCCCCGCCAGAGGTCCTTGTGGCCGCGCAGCTGGCGCAGCGCCGCCGCGTCTTGGGCCCGGATGAACAGGTTCGTCTCCTGCTCCAGTCCAATGCGGCTGGGGATCGTTGGATGTCCCTCACGGCGCAGCTGCTGGACCTCCGCCAGTCGCGTGCGGATCGCGGCATTGTCCGGTTCCCGCTCCGCCGCCCAGCGCAGGTTGCCTTCGGTGTACTCATGGGCGCACCAGACCCGGGTCTCGGGCCCCAGGGCGGCCAGGCTGCCCAGGGAGCTGAGCATCTGCTCGGGGGTGCCTTCAAACAGGCGACCGCAGCCGCCGGCAAACAAGGTGTCGCCGCAGAACAGCTCAGCGGCTCCTCCCGCCTCCGGCTCCACGACATAGGCAATGTGGTGACGCGTGTGGCCGGGCACCTCCAGCACCCTCAGCTCTCGGCCCAACAGCCTCAGCTGATCGCCCCCCTGGACCCCTTGGGTTTGCAGCGGGATCCGCTCACGATCCGCGGCACTGGCGATCACCGCCGCCTCAGGCCAGCGCTGCAACAGCCCGGGTGTTCCGCCGATGTGGTCGCTGTGGTGGTGGGTGTGCAGGATCGCCTCCAGCTCCAGACCCTTCTCCTCCAGCCAGGCGATCACGGGCTCGGCCACCGCCGGATCCACCACCACCGCACCCGGACCTTCGCCGTGGAGAACGAACACGTAGTTGTCGCTCAGCACAGGGATCAGCGAAACCGTCGTGGCGGCATGCATCGTTAAAGTCCCGGTTCAGGCTGCCAACCATGATCACCGTCGCGCTGGCCAAGGGAGCCCTGCTGAAGGACTCGGTCCGCCGCTTCGCGGCCGCCGGCCTGGATTTCGCAGCGGTGCTGGAGCCGGGCAACCGCCAGCTGATGGTGCCCAGCGTCTGTGGTCGCGCCCGGGCGCTGCTGGTGCGCAATGCCGATGTGCCGGTCTATGTGGCCTACGGCCAGGCCCAGCTGGGGGTGGTGGGCTACGACGTCTTGAAGGAACACCAGCTGCCCGTGGCTCAGTTGGTGGATCTGGGCTTTGGCGGCTGCCGGATGAGCGTGGCCGTGAAGGCCTCCAGTCCCTATCGCCGGGCCAGTGACCTGCCGGCCCACTGCCGCATCGCCAGCAAGTTCACCCGCTGCGCTGAGGAGTACTTCGAGGCCCTGGATCTGCCTGTGGAGTTGATCCATCTGGCCGGCTCGGTGGAGCTCGGTCCGATCACCGGCATGAGCGAAGCCATCGTCGATCTGGTGGCCACCGGCCGCACCCTCGAAGAAAACGGCCTGATCGCCATCGAAGATCTGTTCCACTCCACCGCCCGCCTGGTGGGCCATCCGCTGTCGCTGCGGCTCGATTCCGGCGAGATCCAATCGATCGTCGATCAAATCGCCAGCGCAGGCGCTTGATGGCCAAGCGCGATCGTCAACGGCTGCTGCGTCTTCTGCCCTACCTCGGGCGCGATCGCAAACGCCTGCTGCTCACCCTGGTGCTGCTGATCCCGGTGGCGGGTGCCGCGGCTGTTCAACCCCTGCTCGTCGGACAGGCGATTTCGGCCCTGCGTCAGGAGCCGGTGCTGCCCTGGCTGCAGGCCATGCCCCTCTCGGGCCAGTTGCGGACGCTGGTGTCGCTCTTGCTGGTGGCGGTCCTGATCCGCCTGGGCCTGCAGGGGGTTCAGAGCTTCAACGTGCAGGCCGTTGGCCAACGTCTGACCGCGCGGATCCGCAACGACCTGTTTGCCCATTCCCTCGACCTCTCGCTGCGCTTCCACGACCGCACGCCCGTTGGAAAATTGCTGACGCGCCTGACCAGTGACGTCGATGCCCTGGCCGAGGTCTTTGGCAGTGGCGCCGTGGGGCTGCTGGCGGACCTGGTCACCCTCTTGGTGATCGCCGGAACGATGGTGGCGATTGAACCGCGCCTCGGGGTGTTGCTGCTGTCGGTGCAGGTGCCGGTCACCTTGACCATGCTCTGGTTGCAGAAGCGCTATCGCAAGGCCAACTACCGGGTCCGCGAAGAGCTCTCCCAGCTGAACGCGGATTTGCAGGAGAACCTTCAGGGTCTGGAGGTTGTGCAGATGTTCCGCCGGGAGTCCCACAACTCCGCCCGCTTTGCCCGCACCGCTGATGCCTACCGCAATGCGGTCAACGGCACGATCTTTTACGACTCCTCGATCTCGGCGTTGATCGAGTGGGTGTCCCTGGGGGCGATTTCCCTGGTGCTGGCCCTGGGGGGCTGGATGGTCACCGCTGGGGCGATGGGCCTGGGCACCCTGACGACCTTCATCCTCTATTCCCAGCGCCTGTTTGATCCCCTGCGCCAGTTGGCGGAGCGCTTCACTCAGATCCAAGGCGGCCTGACCGCTGTTGAGCGCATCGGTGAGCTGCTGGAGGAGCCCATTGAGATTCAGGAGCTGCCCCTGAACCAGCGCTCCTCGGCCGCCATTCGCAGTGGCAGCGACTTCAGCAGCGCCGGTGAGGTGATTTTTGAAAACGTCTCCTTCGCCTACCGCCCGGACGATCCGATCCTGACGGACCTCTCCTTCCGGATTGCCCCTGGGGAGCACGTGGCCTTGGTCGGTCCGACCGGATCGGGCAAGACCACCATCATCCGCCTGCTCTGCCGCCTCTATGAACCCCAGCAGGGCCGGATCCTGCTGGATGGCGTGGACATCCGCGAGTTGCCCATCCCCACCCTGCGCCAGCGCCTCGGGGTGGTGCTGCAGGACACCTTCCTGTTCAGCGGCAACGTGGCCGACAACCTGCGCCTCGATGGCGCCATCAGCGATGTCGAGCTCGAGCGCCTCTGCTCGGAGCTGGGTCTTGAGCCCCTGCTCGATCGACTGCCTTCGGGGCTGGCCACAGAGCTGCGTGAGCGCGGCAGCAACCTCTCCTCCGGTGAGCGCCAGTTGCTCTCGGTGGCGCGGGTGGCGATCCGCAATCCCTCGGTCTTGGTGATGGACGAGGCCACGGCCTTCCTGGACCCATCCACCGAGGCCACCCTGCAGCGGGATCTCGATCGGGTTCTGCGCCAACGGACGGCCATCGTCATCGCCCACCGCCTGGCCACGGTGGAGGCAGCCCACCGCATCCTGGTGCTCAAGCGCGGTCGCCTGATCGAAGAGGGAACCCACACGGCCCTGCGCGCAGCCGGTGGTCTCTATGCCCAGTTGGCCGACCTGCAGGAACGCGGTCTGGCCAGGCTCTAGGACAAGGTTCGATCCAGCCAGTCCTCGATGACTCGGGCGAGGGCGTCTGGGGCGCTGCGCATCGGCAGATGCCCTTCCCCTTCGAGCTCCTGCACCTCGGCATTGGGGGCATAGCCCGAGAGATGGCGGACGTAGCGCGGCTCCATCACCGTGTCCTTGCTGCCCACCACCCAGAGGCTGGGGACCTGCAGTTGGCTCGTCAGCGCCGGCAGCTGGCGCACGGCCCCGCGCTGCATGCTGCAGGCCAGCAGCCCGCGGGCGGCGCGGAGCTCCGCCACCAGGGGGCTGCGAATGGCCTCGGTGCCAGGGAGCTGGGCGAGCCAACTCGGCCGCCAGCGCAAAAAGGTGGCTCCGCCGTTGCGCACCATCCGAAAGGGCCGCGGCTGATAGACCCCGCCTCCGGAGGCGACCTGGATGATGCCCCGCAGTTGCTCCCCCAGATGGGGGGCGGCATGGAGCACCAGGCTTCCCCCCAGGGAGTGGCCGATCAGCACGATCGGCCGGCCGCCGGCTTGCTCCTGGGCCGCCTCCGCCAGCCAGCGGCCATAGCTGACCAAGTTGGTCCGCAGGCCTTGGGGCCTCGGGCGTTGGCCAAAGCCCGGCAGATCAGGGGTCCAGCAGTCCCACCTGGGCTCCAGGGCCGTGCGCAGCGGATCCCACAGCCGCCCGGAGAGCAGCCAACCATGTACGCCAACCAGCAGAGGTGCTGCGCCCAGGGATCCCAATGCAAGAAACGGACCCAGCCTGCATCAAGGGGGTGACCTGGTGGGTCAGGATCAACCGAACCCGCAGGGAGCTCCGTTCTGATTGGTTCCAGCGCCACTGAACTGGAGGAGCTCTACGGCCGGGACCATCGCGTCTGCGCGACCCCAAACGCCCCGACTTCACTGGTCTTGAGCCAGGAGCGGGAGATTGATCTCTATGAGCTCGAGCAGCTCACCGATGCGGTGGGTTGGAGCCGCCGTCCGATGAGGCGGGTGCGCATTGCCCTGGAGAACAGCCTCCTGGTGGTGGCCCTCTGGCGCCATGACGCCCGCCTTCCGCGCCTGGTGGGCTTTGCCCGCTGCACCGGTGACGGGGTGATCGAGGCCACCGTCTGGGATGTGGCCGTCCACCCCCATTACCAAGGTCTGGGCCTGGGCAAACAGCTGATGCAGTACGTGATCGAGCGCCTGCAGCGGATGCAGGTGGAGCGCATCAGCCTGTTCGCCGATCCCGGCGTGATCGAGTTCTATGGCGCCCAGGGTTGGGAGCTGGAACCGCAAAACCGCCGCTGCGCCTTCTGGTACGCCCCCTAGGGGCTGCGGTAGTAGCGCTGGGCGAGCTCCTGGGCCGTGGCGCCGCGGCGCCAGGCCCGGCGCAGGCCCGCGTTGCGTTCTGCCGTTCGCAGCACCCCATCGCGTCTCCAGCGGCGGCCATCGACCGCCAGTGGTTGGCCGAGCCGGCGCAGGGGGGCCAGGGGTTGGAGCCGTTGGATCAGATCCAGGTCCTCCATCAGCGGCAGGGGCCGCATGCCCCCGGCCTGCTCCAGCAGGGCCCGCGGCAGCAGCAGCCCTTGGTCGCCGTAGGGCAGGGCCCGGATCCTGCAGCGCAGCTGAACGGCCAGCTCCAGCAGCCGCAGCGGCAGACCGGCCGCGGCGACCTGGAAGTCGAAGTACCAAGCGGCTGGTGCTTGCCCCATGGCGTGTTCCACCGACGCCCCCCAACGGGCCGGAAGCCTGCAGTCGGCATGCAACAGCAACAACCAAGGAGACGTTGCAGCGGCAATGCCGACCTGGAGTTGCAGTCCACGGTTGGCGGCGCAGCGGATCACCTGGGCGCCGGCGAGCTGGGCCACGTCGGCGGTCCCTGGATCGGCGCTGGAGTCCACCACGATCAGCTCTGTCTCTAGCCCGAGTGGGGCCTGCTGCAGATCGGCGAGCAACAGCGGTAGGCGCTGCGCTTCCTGCCGCGCGGGAATGACGACGGCCAGGGACGGTCGCTTCATGCGGGCGGCAGCTGGCAGCGCAGCCAGTCCTCCAGATCGCTCGGTTCATCGAGGTCGTTCTGCTGTCGCAGCAGGACCGCCGGCAGCTGGTGCGCCGCGGCGGCAGCCAGGCTGCGCTGCAGCACCTGATCGCTGCCCCAGGGGATGCCACTCATCAGCTGCGCTCCGGCGCGGCGGAAGCCGGAGCGGTTCAGGCCAATCAACCAGTAGCCGCCATCTCGGGCGGGCCCAAGGACCAGCGGTGCCCTCAGGAGTGCCTCGGCTGCGGCGTCGAGATCACTGGTTTCCAGGGCGGGCAGATCCGTTCCAATCACGATCACCCGCTCAGCCCCCGCCTGGAAGGCCCGCTGCAACTGCCGCTGCATGCGGCAGCCCAAGTTGCCTCCCCCCTGTGGCCCGAGCTGAACCCCTGGAGCGAGCGCCTGCAGCTGCCCCTGCCAGCGGCGCAACCCGCGGGGCCCCAGACCGTCGACGGCCATCAGCAGCTTGTGCTGGTGCCGTTGGCTCCAGCGGCCGCTGACCTCAAGGCTGTGCTGCGTCAGCTGGCGTTGGATCTGGGCCGCCGCCAGTCGACCCGTGTGGCGGGCCAGCCTGGTTTTGCAGCGTCCGGGGGCCGGCCAGCGGGCCATGACCACCAGGGTCAGAGGGGCAGCCAAGGCCGCGCCTACTTCCCGCGGGGGAGTTCAGCGGGCTTGATCTGCAGGGTGAGCGTCCGCTCCTTGCGCTGGATCACGATCGCCAGGTTCTGGCCGACGCGTCCCTGGTCCACCGCGACCTGCACTTCGGAGGGGTTCTTCACGGGCTTGCCGCCGACCTGCTCAATCAGGTCACAGGCGCGCATGCCTCCCTTGGCGGCTGGACTGCCGGGGATGACCTCCACCACCACGACGCCTTTGGTCTCCGGCAGCCGGCACTCGGCATCGGTGGCATTGACCTCCCTGGCGAGTTGGGGGGTCAGGGCCTGGAGCCGTACACCGATGTAGGGGTGGGAGGCCTGGCCGCGATCGAGGATTTGTGCGGCGATTTGGCGCCCGAGGTTGATCGGGATGGCAAAGCTCAGACCCGCGCCAGGGGCCTGTCGGATGGCGGTGTTGATCCCAATCACCTGACCGCGGTCATTGATCAGGGGACCGCCGCTGTTGCCCGGGTTCACGGCCGCGTCGGTCTGGATGTAGGGCACCCGTTGCCCCTCCCCGAGGGCATTGGTGCGCTGCACCGCGCTGATGATTCCCAAGGTGACGGTGTTATCGAGACCCAGGGGGTTGCCGATCGCGATCGCCCATTCGCCGGGCCGCACGCCTTTGGAATTACCCAGGGGTGCCACGGGCAGGTTGGCTGCCGCCACCTTCACCACAGCGACATCGGTGACCGGGTCAGAGCCCAGCACCTTGCCCTTGAAATTGCGGCCATCCGGCAGGGTGACGCCCACTTCATTGGTGCCCTCGACCACGTGGGCATTGGTCAGGATCACCCCGTCGGATCGGGTGATGAAGCCCGAGCCCTGCCCCTGCTGTTGCTGCACCGAGGGACCACTGCCAAACAGTCCGCCCATCGGGTTGACCACCCGCCGCACCGTGTCGATTCGCACCACTGCCGGTCCGACCTTGTCGACCGCGTTGACCACAAAACTTTTGCCCCCCGGCAGGGGGGCGGCGGCGGGCGCATCGCTGACCTGAGCGCCGTCTCCGCCCCTGCTGCCGTTCCAGAGCGGTAGCCGCAAACCGCCGGTCCCGCAGCCGCTCAGGCCCACACTCAGCAGCAAGCAACCCAAGGCGAGCTGGGGGCGAACGCCATGCATCAAACGGGTCATGCGCAGCAGAGATGTGGGGCAGGTGTTCAGGCGCATCATCGGAGACACTCCCGCCTCAGACCACCCCTATATTCATGGACCCCAGGGGATGACGTGACGGTGCAGCAGGGAGAAACGCTGTGGCGTCAGGTTCAAGAAGCACTCCAAGGCAATCTCTCCAAACCCACGTTTGAGACCTGGATTCGTCCGGCCACGTGTGTCGACCTGCAGGGCAACGAGCTGCAGCTGCTGGCCCCCAATACCTTTGCTTGCGGCTGGCTGCGCAAGAACTACCTGAGCACCATTGCCGCGGTGGCCAGCGAGATCGCCGGTCGCCCGATCGCGGTCAGCGTCGAGGCCGGTGGTGAGTCCGCCCAGGGCATCACCCTGAACGGTCAGCCCCCCACGACCGCCGGGGTCGAGGTGGCCCCAGGCTCCGCTGCCCCCCAGCAGCGCACGGCCACGGGTGAGGCCCCGCGCAAGTTGGCCCCGGGCCTGAATCCCCGCTACGTCTTCAACCGCTTCGTGGTCGGGCCCAACAGTCGAATGGCCCATGCCGCGGCGTTGGCCGTCGCTGAGGCCCCCGGCCGTGAGTTCAACCCGCTGTTCATCTGCGGCGGGGTGGGTCTGGGTAAAACCCACCTGATGCAGGCCATCGGTCATTACCGCCTGGAGATTGATCCGGAGGCCCGGGTCGCCTACGTCAGCACTGAGACCTTCACGAACGATCTGATCCAGGCCATCCGCAAGGACGGCATGCAGAAATTTCGGGATCGCTACCGGGCTGCCGATTTGATCCTGGTGGATGACATCCAGTTCATCGAGGGCAAGGAGTACACCCAGGAGGAGTTCTTCCACACCTTCAACGCCCTGCATGAGGCCGGGCGCCAGATCGTGATTGCCAGCGATCGTCCCCCAAGCCAGATTCCCCGTCTGCAGGAGCGTTTGATCTCACGCTTCTCGATGGGCCTGATCGCGGATATCCAAACGCCTGATTTGGAAACGCGGATGGCGATCCTGCACAAGAAGGCGGAGCACGAGCGGGTCAGCCTGCCCCGGGACCTGATCCAATACCTCGCGGGTCGCTTCACCTCAAACATTCGCGAGCTCGAGGGTGCCCTGACCCGAGCCGTTGCCTTTGCTTCGATCACCGGTCTGCCGATGACTGTGGAATCGGTGGCACCGATGCTCGAACCGGCCGGTGTTGAGGTGGAGGTCACCCCGGATCAAGTCTTGAACAAGGTGGCCGAGGTCTTCGGTGTGGGCGTCGATGAGATGAAGAGCGCCAGCCGTAAGCGGGCCGTGAGCCAAGCCCGGCAGGTGGGCATGTACCTGATGCGCCAGGGCACCAATTTGTCCTTGCCCCGCATTGGCGATGCCTTTGGCGGCAAGGATCACTCCACCGTGATGTACGCCGTGGATCAAACCGAGAAGAAGCTGGCGGCTGACCCCCAGTTGGGCCGTCAGATTCAACAGGTCCGTGACCTCCTCCAGATCGACTCCCGCCGCCGGACCCGCTAGGGATTAGCCGGTGATCGGTTCACTGGGGTCAAGGCCTTCGACCTCCCCGGAGAAGACGCGGCTGGCGGTGATGTCCTCCGCTTCGATCGTCATCAGATCCAGCTTGGTGAGCTGACTGCTGTTCATCACATTGAACAGGCGATTGGCTTGGCGCATCCGCGAGCGATCGATCGCATTGCGAATCGAGCGGGCATTGGCAAAGAACGGCAGTTGCATGCGCCGATCGATGTAATCCTCGAAGGCCGCCAGGGCCTCCTCGCTGAAGCGGTAGTTCTCCTCCGCCAGGATCAGCCGCGCAATGGCAAGCAGTTCGCTGGCGCTGTAATCCGGAAAGTCAATGTGGTTAGCGACTCGAGAGGAGAGCCCAGGATTGCTTTGGTAGAAGACATCCATCCGCTCCTTGTAACCGGCAAAGATCACCACCAGGTCATCGCGGTTGTTCTCCATGACCTGGAGCAGGATCTCAATCGCCTCGGCTCCGTAGTCGCGCTCATTTTCAGGGCGATAGAGGTAGTACGCCTCATCAATAAACAGCACCCCACCCATCGCCTTTTTGAGCATCTCCCGGGTCTTGGGAGCGGTGTGGCCGATGTATTGCCCCACCAGATCATCCCGGGTGGCGGTGACCACGTGACCTTTGCGCACGTAGCCGAGCTTGTGCAGGATTTGGGACATCCGCTCGGCCACGGTCGTCTTCCCCGTTCCTGGCCGACCGGTGAAGGACATGTGCAGGCTGGGGGCCGTGGTGGAGAGTCCCACCTGCTTGCGGGCCCGGTCGACGACTAGCAGGGCGGCGATTTCACGGATCCGGGTCTTGACCGGCTGGAGTCCAATCAACTCCTGGTCCAGCTGATCGAGAACCTCTTGGACCTCGGCCCCTTCATAGGCGGCCTGAAGATCGACGGGCGTGTTGTCGGGCTGCTCAGACGAGGCCATCGATGGCAGCGGCAAACGCGTGGTCAGCCTCGCCGATGCTCGCCCCCTCCTCCTCGGGCCGGAGGGTGATGTTCACGTATGTACGCCCAAAACTGATGTCGGGGTAGCGCCCTTCCTGCTCGCAGAAATCGTTGAGGCGATCCAAAAACGCCCGGTTCCCGGCGTAGTCCTCGAACTCAATCCGGCGCTCCAGCCACTCAACGCGATCGGGCTTGGGCCGGGGATTCCAGAGTTGATCCATGGGTTGACCCTACGCCGCGAGGCAATCGGTGCGGCCAATCACCAGGCGAGCGGCCCAGGAGGCGGCATAGGCGCGATTGGCCTCCTGTTCTTCCGGGTTGGTCGTGTCCAGGGCGTGGGGCATGGTGCCGCTGATGGCGGCGTTGGTCACGCAGAACATCGACTTCTGGAAGCTGCGGCAGATCTTTTCGCGCACGTCCCCTTCTCCGCGGGTGCGCACCAGATACCACTGGTGCAATCGCTCCGGAAGATGGCGGTACATGTCCTGCATCAGCAGGCTGGGGGGCACGCCCGCACCCATCGTGGGCAGCGGGTCGGCGTAGAGGGCGCCGTAGGTGAAGGTCGCCTGGTCCGGTGAGATTTGCTGGGCCTGGGCGTTGTAGCTGACAGTGCCCAAGAAGGGCATCCCCCGCAGGAAGACCGCCTCGACGTAGGGAACGGCCACATCCACCAGGAAGGTGAGCTTGGCTTCCGGCGGCAGGATCCAGAACCGTTGGCCGCCGATCATCACGCCGTATTCGATCGGGTTAGCGGCGGCGGCCACGAGCCCCTGCTTGATGAAGTCGACCACATCCGGGATCGAGCGCACGGCACCGGAGCGCTCCGCCTTGGCCAGGTCGATGAACAAATCGCTCATCACGCGCCAGAACTGCCCCAGGGCATGGGTGGTGGCGGCGTTGCGAATCAGTTCGCTGAGGAAGTCTGGGAACAGGGGATGCAGGATCGCCAGCAGCGGATCACGCCGGCGCTTGGCGGCAATGATCGCCTTGCAGTTCTCGCCAAAGGCCTCACTGTCGAAGTAGGCATCCATCCCGCCGGTGGCATGCCAGAGCATGCCCTTCATGCAGTACTCGGCGTACTCGAAGTTGATGCGGTCGTGGTTGAGGTGGCGCCAGATCTTGGCGGGGCTGAGGTCCCCGTCGAGGTACTTGAAGATCGGGAATGGGTTGAGGAACTGATGTTCCCCTTGGTAGATCAGGTTTTTGCTGTAGGCATCGAGCACCTCGCCATAGCTCTCGAGCACATCGACCACCTCAATCAGGTGATCGGAGGTGTCGCTCAGCAGGGTCTCACCACCGAGGAGTTTGGCGATGATCTGCTCGGCGTCGAGGCCGGGGTTGCTGTGAACCAGCTCAGCAGGAATGACAGGCATCTCAGCTCACTCCCATCGATTGCAGGGCCAAGGCTGTGAGCGAGGTTTCGCTCAGATAGCTGAGGCCAAACGGTAAGAGGCCCAGGCCAATGATCGCTGCGGCCAGGGCAAGGGCGGGATAGGTCTCCCGGGGAGCCACCGGCGCGAGTTGGACATCCAAGCGTGCATCCCGAATGGGATCGTCGCTGTCGGGGGTAATGGAGAGGCGGCCAAAGAAGGCGCGGTTCACCAGCAGCAGGAAGTAGACGGCCGTGAGGCCCGAGCCCACCATCGAAAGCAGGGTGGCGACGGGGAAGGCGGCGATGCTGCCGCGGAAGACCAGGAATTCCGAGATGAATCCGGCCATGCCCGGCAGGCCGGCGCTGGCCATCACCGCCAGGATCATCAACGTCCCGGTCAGGGGGAGACCCTTTTCAGGGCTCAACAAACCATGGAGCACCTTGAGGTCGCGGGTGCCGGTCTTGCGGTAGACGATGCCCACCAGCAGGAAGAGCAGGGCCGAGATCAGACCGTGGGCCACCATCTGGAACACCGCCCCCAGCAGGCTGATGGGGGTGTTGGCCGCGGCAGCCAGGAGCACGTAGCCCATGTGGCCGACGGAGCTGAAGGCGACCATCCGCTTCATGTCGGTCTGGGCAATGGCCGCCAGGGAGCCGTAGAGCACGGAGATGGCCGCCCAGATCGCGAGGCCAGGGGCCAGCTCAGCCCAGGCCTCTGGGAAGAGCTGCAGGCCAAAACGCAGCAGCCCATAGGTGCCGAGCTTCAGCAGCACACCAGCCAGGAGAACCGACACCGGAGTAGCGGCCTGGGTGTGGGCATCGGGCAGCCAGTTGTGCAGCGGCACCAGCGGGATCTTGATCCCAAAGCCCAGCAAGATCGCAACCAGGAGCACGATCTGACCGCCCATGGCCAGACGATCGGAGAGGACCGGGGTGATGCTGAAATCCACGGTTCCAGTCAGCAGCGCCAAGCCGAGGAAGGCGCCCAGGATCAGCATTCCTGAGATCGCTGTGAAGATCAGGAATTTCGTGGCGGCATAGGCCTTGTTCGCTCCGCCCCAGACGGAGATCAAGAGCCAGAGCGGAATCAGTTCCAGCTCATAGAAGAGGAAGAACAGCAGCAGGTTGTCGGCGATGAAGGCCCCATTCACCGCACCGCTGATCAACAGCAGCATGGCGAAGTAGATCCGCGGTCTTCGGTCGATGTCGCGGGTGATGATCGCCGAGACCAAGGTCAGGGCGGCATTGATCAGCACCAGGGGCAAGGACAGGCCATCGATCCCGAGGGCGTAATCCAGACCAATGCCAGGGACCCAGCGGTGGAACTCCTGGAGCTGCATCCCAGCCACGCTGGGATCGAACTGGACTGTGATCACCAGGCTGGCGATCAGCTGGATCACCAGGATTCCAATCGTGATCAGCCGCAGGCGCCCCAGGGGTTGCTCCCCAGGCCAAAGCAACAGCGCGGCGGTCCCCAGGAAGGGGATCAACAGCAGAGAACTCAGCAACATCGGTTAACCCTGCCCCAGCTGAAGGACACCAAGCAGCAAGACAATCGCCAGCAGCACCGTCAGCACATAGCTCTGGGTCTTGCCGCTGACGCTGAGCTTCAGGCCGTTGGCTGTGGCCATCGAGAGATTGCCGACACCATCAGCCATGGCCTTGATCACGTTGAGATCGAACCAGCGGGTGAATTGGGCCAAGTTGGCCACCAGGCTCACCACCGTGCGCTTGTAGATCTCAGGTGTGTAGAAGTCGTAGGCCAGAAGGTCCTGCAGGGTTCGAACCCAAGGGGTGGTCGAGCGCGACCAGAACTGATCCAGGGGAATCACAGCCCCAATGACGACACCAATCAGACCGGAGGCCGCGACCGCAAGCCCGATGCTGAGGCTGAAGGAGGCGATCCCCGGAACCGGATCAATGCGCTGCATCATCGCGGGCAGCAGCATCACGATCACGCTCAGGCTGACGATGGGCAGGGCCATCAACCAATTGACCTCAGGGGTGCGCTTGGTTTTGGGCAGTGGTTTGCCAAGGAAGACGGATCGGTAGACCCTGGTGGCGTTGGTGGCCGTCAGCAGGTTGGTGATCAAGAAGACCACCGCAAAGCCCGGGTCGCTCTCCTTGAGGCTGTTGATCATCAGGCCGTAGCACCAGAAGGAGCCCAAGGGCAGCAGGCCCACGACACCGGCGCTGCCGATGATGAAGGCCAGAGAGGTCGCGGGCATGCGGGTGCCAATGCCGCCCAGTTCAGTCAGGTCCTGGCAGTTGGTGGTGGCGATGATGCTGCCCACCCCCATGAACTGCAGGGCCCGTGCCAGACCGTGGGCAAAGAGCAACAGCAGGGCGATGCCAGGGCGCTGCAGCGCAATGGCGATGAAGACCAGCCCCAAATAGGAGGTGGTCGAGTAGCTGAAGGCGCGCTTGAGGTCCACCTGGGCCAACGACACCAGGGCGCCGCCGATGGCGCTGATGGTCCCCACCGCCAGCAAGACGTCTGTTGCGACTGGTGAGAGCCGGACGATCGGCATCAGCTTCATCAGGACGATCGCGCCGCAGGTCACCACGACGGAGTTCCTGAGGATCGAGGCCGGGTTCGGGCCCTCCATGGCTTCATCCAGCCAGAGGTGCATCGGGAATTGGGCGCACTTACCCATTGGACCGGCGATCAACCCCAGGCCAAGCAGGGTGATGCCCAGGGGGCCGAGGGCGCCACTGTCTTTCAAGCCGCCGGCCCAGCTGTAGAGGTCGGTGAACTCCATCGAGCCTGCAAAGGCCGAGAGCGCCACCACCCCCATCAACAACAGGACATCACCGACGCGCTTGGTGAGGAAGGCGTCCCGAGCCGCGGTGACCACCAGTGGTTGGGCATACCAAAAGCCAACCAGCAGATAGGTGGAGAGGGTGAGCATCTCCAGCAGGAAATAGCTCATGAACAGGTTGCTGCTGAGCACCACCCCACTCATGGCCCCTTCAAAGAAGCCCACCAGGGCGTAGAAGCGGGCCAGGGACCATTCCTTATCCAGGTAGCCCAGGGCATAGACCTGGCAGATCAGGCTCATCGTCGTGACGAGCTCCAGGGCCGCCAGGTTCGTCAGCGACAGATCGAAGCCGATGCGCAGGTCGAGGTCAGCGGCTTGAAACCAGGCCAGATCGAGATGCTGAGGGCCGATCTCGTAGACCGAACGGAGCACCAGGCTGCCGTGGATCACGGCCAGCAGGGTGACAAGAAGGTTGAGGTAGGCCGCCGGGCGGGGGCCATTGCGTTTGATCCACCCCGTAGCCCAGGGCAACGACAGGAGCATCCCGCTGAACCCGTACACCGGGATCAGCCAGATCAGTTGCAGGGGAAGGGGGAGAGCAGCGCTCAAACGGTTAAAGAATTGGGCCGCCGAAAGCAGCTTCGGCGGCGGAATCTAGGCGCTTCTGATCCCGGTTGGGCAGATCCTCAAGCGCCGAATGGACTCAGAACGTGGCGCGGTCTTGCGGTGCCCCGCGGCGGCGGGAGCCATAGCGCCCGTAGCCGCGGGGACGACGCCCACCGAGCTCGTTGAGCCAGGTCTCGAGCTCCTGCATGTGGTGCTGCTCGTCCTCCAACAGGGATTGGAAGAAGGCCGCGTTGTTTTGGTCGTTGACCAAGCGACAGAAGCGGACCGCCTCGTCGTAATGGTTGACGAGCTGCTGCTCGAGATCGGCGTTCTGCTCAAGCAGACCCACTAGATCGGCGGCATGGGTCACCGGCTGGAGTTGGGAAGCAGCCGGTGCCGCGCCAAGCGACAGCATCTGTTGGACGATGCGTTCAGCGTGCTGCATCTCTTCGACGGTCTCCTCGCGGAACCGATCGGCCGATGCCGCATCACCCCAGAGCCCCACGAGGGAGGCCTGGGTCATGTACTGCTGAACAGCGGTCAGCTCAAGGCTGAGGGCACGCCCAAGAAAACCCAGGACGCGCGGATGGACGGCGTCCATGGTGATCAGGCCCGGCGGTTGTTGCTGCTCACCAGAGCAGGCTCGACCTCGGAGTGGGGGCGGGCAATGATGTGGGCGGCCACCAGGCCATCACCCACGCGCTCGCAGGCATCGGCGCCGGCGCGAACGGCGGCGTTCACAGCACCGGTTTCGCCGCGGACCAGAACGGTGACGTAACCACCACCGACAAACTCGCGACCGATCAGGGTCACTTCGGCTGCCTTGGTCATGGCATCAGCAGCCTCGATGGCGGGCACCAGACCGCGGGTCTCGATCATGCCGAGAGCGATGCCTTGAACGGAAGAAGCCATGGGGGAGGTGCGAGTGGAGGGGGTGGAGCGGTTGCCGCCGGAGCCCGAGCCGGAGGCAGAGGAGCGAGAGGCGGCAGCACGGGTGCTGCTGCGACGGGCAGCGGGAGCAGCTTTCGCTGCTGTGCTGGCCGCACTCTTCGCAGGGGTCGAGGCGACCGTCTTGGCGGTCACCGTCACGGGAGCGGAGGCCGCCGCCGCTGCCGCCGGTGCGGCGGTGGTGGCCTTGGCAGCCGCCGCGGGGATGGCGGTCACCGGAGTGGTCCCGGCGGCCGGCTTGGCGGCAGCGGGCTTCGCGGCTGCGCTGGATTTAGCGCTGGCTGAAGTGCTGGTAGCTCGGGAACGTGGTGTGGCCATGACGGTGATGGGCTAAGCCCGGTGGATGGTCGCTGGTGGTAACGGAGTGGACCCAGGCTGGCTGGGAGGAACCAAGGGCTCCTTAGCCGTCGGGCGACCAGTGGTCGATGATTCCGCCGATCGTGAGATCGGTGAAGAGGTTGGCGTTGCCGGTGGCATGGCGAGCGGCGGAGCCACTGGCGGTGAACACCCAGTTGCCGGGGGAGGCGCCCACCGGATCGGTGGCCACGCTCAACTTGCCTTTGTTATTGCGCAGGATTCGCAGGGTTTGGTGCGCGAAACCCTCCACCCGTTGGGTGCAGACCATCGATCCCATCACCTGCATGATTTCCATTACTTGGCGCCCCCTTGGGGTTTGCCCGCGGCCATTTCTTTGCCGGCCTCGGGATCCCAATGGTCAATGATCCCGACGATCGTCAGATCGCTGGGGTAGGACTTGCTGCCGGCGGCTTCGCGGGCGGCGGAGCTACCGACGCAGATCACCCAATCCCCGGGGATGGCACCGACTGCATCGACGGCCACCTTCTGAGTGCTGCCATCGAGCACCACCTGAAGATGCTTGTGCTGAAAGTCAGCGATGCGGTTGGTGGAAACCAGTGGCTTCACAACTTTGCAGATCAACATGTCAGTGCCCCCCTCCTGTGTTGAACGTGATTGAGGAACTTACGGTCTCGGCCGGCACGTGCCGATCCCGATCCCTCACGGTGAGCAGGGTGTGAAGGAGTCCTTGTTCGCAGAGCTCGCTGTAGCGGGCCTCGATCGCAGCCTTGACCCGCTCGCAGTGCTGGATGGCCCGCTCCCGGGCGCCGGGAACGGCACCGTGATAGTCGAACCGCAGCACCACAGGAATCGGTAGGCCGCGGGAGACGTTGAGGCCCTTGAAGATCTTGACCCCGACATCGAGATCAGGGGCGCCCTCTTCAACGGTGTCCATGTAGGCGAAGTAGGTCAGGTTGCGCAGGTGGATTTCCTTGAACCCGATGCCGACGCCAATGAAGCGCTCGGCGTGGCCGAAGTCGCTGTAGCTGCCGCCGTGGTACTGGCGGACGTAGTCGATCTGGGAGAGGTTGTTCTCGATCAGGCGGCTGATCAGCTTGACCATGCCCTCATCCGGTGTTGCGGCTGCTGCGGCTTTGACCTGGTTCTCGATCTCAATCCGTGCCTGATCGGCACGCATCGAGCGGGTCGCGGCGTAGACATCGCGGGCATCCAGCCAGCTCTCGAGGTTGGTCTTCCCGTCGGCGCTGGGGACGTGGACCCGAATGGCGTCGGTGTCGGTGTCCATCCCGACCAACAGCAGATCCACCGAGGCTCCGCAGCAGAAGCTGTTCTCAACGGCCTGCTGGAAATCCTGTAGGCGCTGCAGGCCCTGGGCGGCAGCTGCCGTGTCGTCGCTGCCATGGGCAGCACAGCCCTCATGGCA